>JBBSHD010000152.1:0-5904 GCA_038253455.1 Terriglobales bacterium
AATGGCTTCAGCTTCGCGTACATAAAATAAAGCTCGCTGGCGGTGTCAAAAAAAAGTTCTTCATGCAGGGCGCCACGCAGCACCAGGGCGGCCGCCATCTCCCAGTATGAAATCACCTGGCGCAGATACTGGCTCTCGGTGGAGGCGGGGTTCCCGGTGAGGCGGGTCAGGTCGGAAATATCCTGGGGCCAGAACTCGAAGACCGCGAAATGGCGGGCTTTGCGCATGACTTCTTCGCGGCGCATTTCATAAAGTTGCAGCACCAACTGGGCATCCGCCGCGGTTGCTCGAACTGACTCGCTCATCTCACGCCTCCTGGCATTTGAAGCTCCCGCTTAATTTCACCGCCCCCTGCAAGCCGCAACTCGACGGTTCGAACCGCCCCGCACCCGGGTTTACGCCACCGCTTCAGGGGCCGGCGCCGGCCTTGAGTAGTCGCACTTGGGCGCGGGCTTGGCTTCGACCGGCGGGATCACATCCTGGCTCTTGCCGCCGGCTTTGCGGGGACGCCGTTTTTTCGGATTCTCTTCTTCACCATCCGCGGCGGCCGCCGACGGTTTCTTGTTGTTGGGACACACCAGCATCACGCCGGTCTTGAGATATTTTTCCACCAGGTAAGGGCTGCCGCATTCGGGACACGTTTCCGGAACCGGCCGCGACGCTGACGTGAAGTCGCAATCGGGATAATTGCTGCACCCGTAAAAGATGTTGCCCTTGCGGCGGGCCTTCTTTTCCACCAGCTCGCCGTCTTTGCACTGCGGGCACTTGACCCCGATGAAGTTCTGCTTGATGTATTTGCAATCGGGATAGCCGCTGCACGAAACGAACTCGCCATAACGCCCGTGGCGCAGCACCATGGTGCGCTCGCATTTCGGACACTTCTCCTCGAGCGGCACGTCGGGAACCTTTTTGCCCTGGTCGAGGCGGCGCGTGGTCTTGCACTCGGGATAGCCGGTGCACGCCATGAACTGCCCGAAGCGTCCGCGCTTCAGCACCATTACCTTGCCGCAGTTCTCGCAGTATTCCTCCTGCGACGTATCCTGCACGTCGGCGGAATCGAGGTCGGGCAGGTCAATCGGATTTTCCTTGGTGAAAGTACAACTGTTCTCATTGCCCTTCTCATAGGCGCTGCACGCGAAGAACGAGCCATGCTTGCCCCATTTGATGACCAGGGGAGAGCCGCAGCGCTCGCACTTTTCTTCGGTGGGCTTTTCCATGCGCTTGATGTTTTCCATGTGCTTTTCGGCATAGCGCAGGTCTTTCTCGAATTTCTTGTAGAAGCCGGCCAAGGCGTCGGTCCAAACCTCTTTGCCCTCTTCAATCTCGTCGAGCTCTTCTTCGAGACGCGCGGTGTACTGCACATCGAAGATGTCGGGAAAATTGGCGACCAGCAGATCGGTAACCACCAGGCCGATTTCAGTGGGAATAAACTTCCCACCGATCTTCTGCACGTACTGGCGCTCCTGGATGGTGGTGAGAATGGCGGCGTAGGTGGACGGGCGCCCGATTCCCTTCTCTTCGAGCTCCTTGACCAGCGACGCTTCGTTGTAACGCGGCGGAGGCTCGGTGAAGTGCTGCTCCGGCTTGAGCTCCTTGAGGGTGAGGGTCTCGCCGGGCTCGAGCGCGGGCAGCTTGTGCTTGAGTTCCTCGTCTTCCTCATCCTTGGCGTCTTTCGATTCCTGGTACACCTTGAGAAAGCCATCAAACTTGAGCACCGAGCCGGTCACGCGGTACACGTAAGCTTCGCTGCCTGAGACCGCATCGATTTCCACGCTGGTCTGGTCAAAGATCGCCGGCCGCATTTGCGAAGCCACGAAACGCTGCCAGATCAGGTTGTAGACCTTGTACTCATCATCCTGCAGGTATTTCTTCATCGACTCGGGATCGTGCATCGCCGAGGTAGGACGAATGGCTTCGTGAGCATCCTGCGAATCTTTCTTGGATTTATAAACGTTGGCGTTCTCCGGCAGATACTCGTTGCCGTAGCTGGACTGGATCATGGTGCGCACTTCGGCCAAGGCGTCGGCGGAGACCCGGGTCGAATCGGTGCGCATGTAGGTGATCAAGCCGGTGGGCCCGTCCTCGCCGATGTCGATCCCTTCGTAGAGTCGCTGGGCGATCATCATGACCCGCTTCACGCTGAAGCGAAGCTTGCGGGAGCCATCCTGCTGCAGCTTGCTGGTGGTGAACGGCGCCGCGGGACTGCGGCGGCGCTCCTTCTTGTCCACCGAGCGCACTTTCCAGGTAGCGGTTTCCAGGGCGGCGCGAATTTTTTCCGCGTCCTCGGCGTTGCCGATCTCGATCTTTTCATCGCCCCTGCCGATGAAGCGGGCATCGAAGGCGGGGGGGCGGCCGGCGGCAAGGTTGGCGTCGAGCGTCCAGTATTCCACCTTTTGAAACGCCTTGATCTCGCGATCGCGCTCCACGATGAGTCGCAGGGCCACGGTCTGCACGCGGCCGGCGGAAAGTCCGCGGCGCACCTTGTCCCACAGCAAAGGCGAAACCTGGTAACCCACGATGCGATCGAGAACGCGCCGGGTCTGTTGCGCATCCACCAGGTTGACGTCGATGTCGCGTGGATTTTCAAAGGCGGCTTTGACCGCCTTCTCGGTGATCTCGTTAAAAGTGACGCGGCGAATAAAATTTGCCGGGCGATCGGATTTTTTCTTTTTCTTTCCCGTGCCCTCGCCCAGCTCTTCGGCCAGGTGCCATGCGATGGCTTCGCCTTCGCGGTCAGGATCGGGGGCCAGGAAGATGGCATCGGCGGTGGCCGCGATCTTCTTCAGGCTGGCCAGCACTTTTTCCTTGCCGGGGATGACTACATATTCGGTGGCGAAGTTATCCTCAATATCCACGCCCAGCGTGCTCTTGGGCAGATCTTTCACGTGGCCGTAGGAAGCCTCCACCCGGTAATTCTTGCCGAGATATTTGTTGATGGTCTTGGCCTTGCCGGGTGATTCGACGATGACGAGTGATTGAGACAAATTACCTTCCTCTGCAAAATTCCAGGGCCGCCGGGGGAAACAGGCAACCTGCGTGAACCTAACACGAAAACCCCAAACTTAGAAACAGCGGACAAAATTTTTGCCCGGCATCTGGCGAATTTTGCCCGCCAGCTCCAGCTCGAACAAAGCCGCAAAAACTTCCGAAGAAGAAAGCGGCGGCTGCAGGTTTTCCATCAGAAAATCAATGTGGGTGGCCTCATCGGACTTGAGGGCGGCGAAAATCTGTTTTTCATGCGGCGGCAATTTAAGCTCGCCAAATAACGACCCGGTTGTGGGCTCGGTGGGCGGCGGCCCCAGTCGTGCTTCGAGCAAAAGGCGAACTGTGGTGGGCAGCTCCTCCCAAACGTCTTCCCATGTCGCCACCAGCTTGGCGCCCTGCTTGATGAGGGTGTTCGGTCCCCAGGAATTCTTGTTGGTGACGTTGCCGGGCACGGCATACACGTCGCGGCTTTGTTCGAGCGCCAGCCGGGCGGTGATGCGGGTGCCGCTGAACTCGGCGGCTTCCACCACCAGCACGCCCACACTCACTCCGCTGATGATGCGATTGCGGATGGGAAAATTCTGCGGAGCGGGAAAGGTCCCCATGGGGAATTCGCTGAGCAGCGCGCCGCCCGACGAAACGATCTGGTCGGCCAGTTTTTTATTTTCCTTGGGATACACGACATCAATGCCGGTGCCCCATATGGCGACGGTTTTGCCGCCCGATGAGATGGCGCCGCGATGGGCGGCCGAGTCCACTCCGCGGGCCATGCCACTGAATATGATGAGTCCGCGGTTGGAAAGGTCGCAAGACAGGCGTTCGGCCATCCCCAGGCCATAGGGCGAAGGATGGCGGGTGCCCACCACCGCGACCCCGGGTTCGGCGATGATTGACGGGTCTCCTCGAACATAAAGCACCAGCGGCGGATCATAGATTTGCTTCAGCAGCGGCGGATACGCGGGGTCGTCGAGACCCACCAGCGCCGCCCCGGCTTCGCGGGAAAGATTCATTTCGGCTTCGGCGAGCTCCATCGATTTTCCCAGGGCGATGGATTGCGCCGCGCCGCCGGTGAGACCCACCGCTTCGAGCTCGGTAAGGCTGGCCGAAAAAACACTTTTTACATTTCCAAAGTGGGTCACCAGCCGCAGCGCGCGCAACGGACCGAGCCCGGGGGTGAGCAGCAGCGCCAGCCAGTGCCGGGTGCGCTCGCCAGTGGCTTCCCCTGGCTCTATTGCGGTTTGGGGGAAAAATTCCGCCATGTTGAGTGCATCGTACTCTTATTTCATAAACCCAAAAAAAATACTGGCGAGCATCCTCTAAAATGAAGAGATGTATCCTTTGCGCGTGTCGGCGATCAGTTTCTTGAATACCGCGCCGCTGATGTGGGATTTCGAACACGCCAAACACCCGGAATTTGAGATTGATTACACCGTACCCTCGAAGTGCGCGCAGGCGCTGGCCGATGGGCGGGCGGATATCGGACTGATACCGGCGGCCGAGTATGCGGTCATCCCCGGATTGCGGATTGTTCCTGATGTGGCGATCGCTGCCAAGGGAGCGGTGCGATCGATCCTGTTAATCAGCAAGACTCCGATCGAAGATGCGCGCAGCATTGCGGTCGATACTTCATCGCGCACCTCCGTGGCCCTGACCCAGGTGTTGCTGGAAAAAAAGTTTGGGGGAAAGCGCCCGATGGCGCCGATGGCGCCGTTGCTGAAACCAATGCTGCGCGAGCACGATGCCGCCCTTCTGATCGGCGACCCCGCCCTCTTGTGCCAGCCCCTAGGCTGCAAGGTCTATGACCTGGCCCATGAATGGCGGACTCTGACCGGCAAGCCATTTGTGTTTGCATTCTGGGCGGTGCGCGAGGCGAAGCTCGGGGCCATTCCTGCGGAACGCCTGGCGCAAACCTTTCAACGTTCGCGGGACCATGGACTTTCGAGAATCGATGAAATCGTCACCCAGTGGACCTCGCGCATCCAACTAAGTGCGGATGTGATCAGGACATACCTGACGCAAAACATCAATTATTTTCTGGATGAGGATAATCTCGCAGGCTTGGAGCTTTTTTACCGGTATGCGCACGATTGCGGAGCGATCCCCAAGCCACCCGGCCTGCGTTTTATCTAAATAAACCCTCACCCCGGTTCGGCTCATCTAAAACCAATAGATTCTTATGATGATCGAGCTCATCGCCGTCAATTCGTTCTTCAAGACCTTGCGTCGTCTGGGGGCCCTGGGCCTGGTGCTGCTGGGAATTGCTGACTCCTCGATTATTCCGCTACCCGGCAGCATCGACGCTTTGACAATTTTTCTGGCGGCGCGCCACCCCGAAAATTGGATGTTCTATGCAGCCAGCGCCACCCTGGGAGCGGTCTTTGGCGGATTTTTCACCTACCGCCTGGGAGTGCGTGGCGGCGAGAGGGCCCTGGCGGGCCGGCTGGGCACGAAGACCATGGCCCGGGTGTCGAAAACCTATAACCGTTATGGCTTTGGCTCGATTTTTGTTCCGGCGATGCTTCCTCCGCCGGTGCCGTTTACTCCGTTTCTGCTGGTGGCCGGCGCCATGAGGTGTCCGCGCGGCAAATTCCTCACCGCTCTTACCATGGGCAGGGGATTGCGCTTCCTGGCGGTTTCCTACCTGGCCGCGTTCTACCACCGCCCCCTGGTCAAGTGGATGCGCCATTATTACCATCCCATCCTGGTCACGGTGATCGTGCTCACGCTGGTGCTGGCGGCGGGAGCATTCGTCATGTACCTGCGTCACCGGCACACCCGCAACCGGGTGCAGAGCGTCCCACTGGGAGAGGGATCGATTGCCCAGTAACGCCGCCTCGGCTTCAACCGCAGAAGCGCGGCGGCTTACGCAATTCCCTCTGCGCACGATAAAATAGAGACAATGTCACTGACTAAAACAGA
>JBBSHD010000153.1:0-5857 GCA_038253455.1 Terriglobales bacterium
GCTTTTCTCCATTTGGACTCTTGCGCTGGCGCTACACCGACACCGTGGGAGTGCGCCAGAAGCCGGACGGCAGCACCGAGTTGTCGCAATCCCCCATACCGCAATATAACCAGGCGGGCACCCAGCGTCTCGCCAACTTCACCATGGATGCGGAAGGGAACCTGAAAGGCAAAGTCACCCTCGGTTTCAGCGGACAGGAAGCTCTATGGCACCGCATCGAAGGCGCGCAAACCGACGAAGCCGGGCAAAAACTGTTGATGGAAAAAGAGCTGCGCCAGTGGCTGCCGGCCAATGCCGAAATCAAGGCCGGGGCAAGCGAAGGATGGGCGGAGTCGGGCGGCTTCCTGATCGCGCACTTCGATGTCGTGATTCCGGCGGTGGCGTCTTCCGCAGGCCAGCGCCTGTTACTGCCCACCCAGCTTTTCCACGTCAACTCGCACCAGGCATTTACCCGGCCCAAGCGCATGTACTCGGTTTTGCTGGAGTATCCTTATCGTGACGTGGATAAGGTGAAGATCGTGCTGCCGGCGGGCTTGCAGGTGGAAACTCTGCCCAAGGAACAGAACGAGACCCTGGTGTCGGAAGACGGCAAGAGCGCATTCGGCATATATAAAACCAGCTGCCAGCAAAAGGGCACAGTAGTTTCTTTCGAGCGCGACCTGGCGCTGGCCGCATTCGCCTTTACGGCGGATTATTATCCTCAACTGAAAACATTTTTCCAAAAGGTGAAGACCAGCGATGATCAGCCTGCGATCCTGCATTCTTCGGCCGCGGCCAGCAACTAGCCCGCGCCGGTTATTCACTTTTGTGTTGCTGCTGGCGGCGGTGGCTCCGTGCCTGCATGCTGCCAGCGCGCCGGAGTGGCTGCGCTCCGCCGCTCGCGCGCCGCTGCCCGCTTACCCGCCCGACACCAATGCGGTGGTGCTGCTGGAGCAGCACGATTCCACGGTGAAGGAAAATGGCGAGACTGTCGTGGTATACCGCCGCGCGGTAAAGATCCTGCGCAAAGAGGTCCGGGACGAAGCCGAGTTTGGCGCCACTTTCGATAACGAGGCCAAGCTGAAATACATTCGCGCCTGGAGCATCGGGGCCGACGGCAAGGAAGCCGAGTGGAAGGACAAGGATTTCGTCGAAACCAGCCCGTATTCGGGCGAGCTCTACAGCGATGAGCGCATGAAAATGATTCATGTTCCCGGGGGTGAGCCTGGGGCGGTGGTGGGCTTTGAATATGAACGCCGCGAGCGGCCTTACCTGCTCGACATCAACTGGCACTTTCAGGAAAATATCCCGGTCAGGGAATCGCGCTATAGCCTGCAGCTTCCAGCGGGCTGGGAATTCAAGAGCTATTGGGTCCACTACCAGCCGGCGGCGCCCACCTCTGACGGCGGCAACCACTTCACCTGGCAGCTGCACGACATACCGCCCATCGAAGTCGAGCCCAACATGCAGCACTGGAACGCGGTGGCGGGGCGCATGGCGGTTGCCTACTTCGGCAGCTCGCAGGTGGCGTCACTCAAGTCCTGGCCGGAAATTTCTCACTGGTACTACAACTTGACCCGGGCCAGCCGCGAGACCACGCCCGAGATCAGCCAGAAGGCGCGCGAGTTGACCGCCGGCAAGAAAAGCCTGGTGGAAATCGTGGAGTCGCTGGGCGCGTTCGTGCAGCGCGACGTCCGCTACGTGGCCATTGAGATCGGCATAGGCGGGTACCAGCCGCATCCGGCGGCCAGCATTTTTCGCAACCGCTACGGCGACTGCAAAGATAAAGCCACGCTGCTGAATACGATGTTGCACGACGTCGGGATTGAAGCGTCATACCTGCTGGTGCACACCTCGCGGGGAGTGGTCGATCCCGAGGCGCCGTCCTCGTATTTCAATCATGTGATTACCGCGGTCGAGCTTCCCGCGGCGCTCGACGCGCACAAGCTGCAAAGCGTGGTCAAAGCCAAAGACGGCTGGCGGTATCTGTTGTTTGATCCCACTGACACCTACACCCAGGCTGGTGAATTGCCGGTACACCTGCAGGATTCATACGGGCTGCTGGTGCGCGAACAGGGTGGAGAGCTGATTCACCTGCCATTGCTGCGTCCCGAGGCCAACGAGCTGCGGCGCACCGCCACATTGAAACTGCAGCCGGATGGCACGCTTTCGGGGGAAGTGCGCGAGGCGCGTTCCGGGGAAGGCGCTTCATTCGGCCGGGAGGCGTTCTCCAGCGGGGAAAAAGATGGAACCGAGCTGGTCAAGTTTCTCGACTCGCAACTGAAACGCAGCCTTAGCGGCTTTACCGTGGAAAAAAGCAGCATTGAAAATCTTGCCGCCCTCGATAAAGACCTGATCATCCAGTACAACTTCTCCGCGCAAAAATACGCCAAGACCGCGGGCGACCTGCTGATCCTGCGTCCCCGGGTAATGGGCGCCAAGGGCGAAGACCTGGGCAGCAAGCCGCGTAAATACCCGGTGGAATTTCGCGCGGCGTCGCATCAATCCGACGTATTCGACATCGAGCTGCCCCCCGGCTATTCGGTGGATGAACTGCCGCGCCCGGTGAAGCTCGACGTAGGCTTCGCCGAATACAGCAGCAAGACCGAGATGAAAGGTTCAGTATTGCGCTACAGCCGCGATTACACCATCCGCCAGGTGCTGGTGCCCATGGATCACATGGCTGATCTCAAGAGGTTGATGTCGGGGATCAATGCCGATGAACGCAGCAGTGTGCTGTTGAAGCATTCGAACTGACCTTGTCACCGGCAGAAACTGCAAGAAAAAAACGCGGGTTCCTTCGCTTAACAAACTTCCTGTCCTTCTCACTAACCCAAGCGAGACTGTCATTCTGACCTCCCGCCGCCAGAACAAGCCCCTTCCAGCCGTGTCATCCTGACGACCCCCGGCTTTTTCGGGGTGAGGAAGGACCCCTACCCTTTGCAATATTCTCAGCTCACCCGATGGTTCATCTTCTCGCAAAAACACTTCCTGCGCTGCCTTTACTTCGATGGGATGTCATTCTGACGACCCCCGGCTTTATCGGGGTGAGGAAGAATCCCTACCCTCTGACGAAATCTCAGCTAAGCCGATGGTTCATCTCCTGGAGAATGGTCGGGGAGACGAGTTCTACAGCATGGGTCGGCTTGCCCTGAAAACTTGAATTGAGGCGAGGGGTTCGCCCGTCCTTGTCCTACCAACAATGGGTGGCGCGAAGTGGAGCAGAACCAACAGGTGAGCTGAGAGTCTTGCAAAGGGTAAGGGTCCTTCCTCATCCCGATAAAGGCGGGCGTCGTCAGGATGACACGGTGGAGGGGGCGTGTCCTGGGGGGCGTCAGCATGACACGGTTGGGAGCCTTGTTCTGGCGGGTTAGTCAGAGTGACGCGGTGGAGAAGGTCGGGCTAGTTGCGTTTACCCGGTTCCTGTGTAGGATTGGCGTGTAGAGTTTTTTCCTGGAGAACCTGTGAAAAAAATTCTGGTTGTCTTGTCTTTGAGCGCCGCACTCCTGCTTGCCGCAGGCTGTAATAAAACCGCTTCCACCAGCAAGAAAAACTACAAGCTGGCGATGATTCCCAAGGGCGCCACCCACGATTTCTGGAAGTCGGTGCATGCCGGAGCGCTTAAGGCTTCGCAGGATTTTGCCGCACAGGGAATCGAGGTTTCAATCAACTGGAAGGGGCCGTTGCGCGAGGACGACCGCGAGCAGCAGATTCAGGCGGTTGAAGGCTTTCTCAGCCAGGGCATCGACGGCATCCTGCTGGCGCCGCTGGACAGCCGCGCGCTGGCTCGTCCTGTGGAAGAGGCCCGGCAGGCGGGGATTCCCACCGTGGTTTTTGATTCGGCGCTGGAGTCGAACGATATCGTCAGCTTTGTCGCCACCGACAATACCCGCGGCGGCGAGCTGGCGGCGGGAGCGATGGGCAAGCTGCTCGGCGGCAAAGGCAAGGTGCTGCTGCTGCGCTACCAGGAAGGCTCGGCCAGCACCGAGGAACGTGAAGGCGGGTTCGTCAAGAAGCTGAAGGCCGATTATCCCGGCATCGAATTGATCTCATCCAACCAGTTTGCCGGGGCCACGCGCGATACCGCCAAGCGCACGTCGGAAAATCTTCTCAACCGCTATGCCGAGGAGGTGCAGGGGATATTCACGCCCAACGAATCCTCCACCGCCGGCATGCTGCTGGCGTTGCAGGACATTCATCGCGCGGGCAAAGTGGTTTTTGTGGGCTTTGATTCCAGCCCCACGTTTGTGGACGCGATGCACAACGGGCAGATGCAGGCCATCGTGGTGCAAAATCCGTATCGCATGGGCGAGCTCAGCGTGAAGACCATGGTGGATCACCTGATGGGCAAGCCGGTGGAGAAAAAGGTGGACACCGGCGTGACTTTGATCGACACCAAAAATGTCGATAGCCCTGAGATTCAGCAGTTGTTGCACGCGCCCGTGGCTTGAGCCGTCGGCTTTTCGCATTTGCTGTTCTCTTAAGCAGCCGTCTCAGGATGGTTTACCGAAGAATCGTTGCCTTGCTCGAGGGTAACCGGCTGTCATGACCGCTGAACCTCCTTCTCGCTCAGCAGTGCAATTGTCTCTCTCCGCATATCTCGACCGTTTTCTCCAACTGGGCCCGGAAACCGCCTACATTCAGACGCGAGGCTACCGCACCCAGCGGTGGAGATATCGCGACGTGGCGGAAACCGCGGCTCAATTCGCCCGCGAACTCGAAGCTCGGCAGATCGGCAAGGGCGACCGCGTCATGCTCTGGGGAGAGAACTGCGCCGAGTGGGCGGTAGTTTTCTGGGGCAGCGTGCTGCGCGGCGCCATCGTCGTCCCCATGGACCGGATCGCCGGCCCGGCATTCGCGGAAAACATCTTGCACCAGGTGGACGCCCGGTTGCTGGTTCACTCCGCCGCGCAACAGCTTCCGGCCAGCCAGGCCACCGCCGCGATTCCCACGATCGTGCTGGAATCTTTGCGGGATATCCTCTCGCCGCGATCGCGGGATCCCTACCCATCTTTTGCGCCGGAGCGCGGAGACGCGGTGGAGATTATCTTCACCTCGGGCGCCACCGCGGATCCCAAGGGCGTGGTGATTACCCACGGCAACATTCTCGCCAACCTGGCGCCGCTCGAAGCCGAGATCTATAAATATTTAAAGTACCTTTGGCTGGTCCATCCCCTGCGCTTCCTCAACCTGCTGCCGCTCAGCCACGTATTTGGGCAGTTTCTCGGCCTCTTCCTGCCTCCACTGCTGCGCGGCGTGGTGATCTTTCACGACAACCTCAATCCCTCGGAGGTGGTGCGCACTATCCGGCGGCAGCGAGTGTCCGTGGTGGTCACCGTGCCGCGCCTGCTCGAATCGCTGCAGAGCAAACTTCTGCAGTCGTGTGAAGTGAATGGACGCTCGCCGCTGGCGCAACAATTGCAGCACGCCGCCGGCGAGCATTTCGTAAAGCGGTGGTGGCGCTTTCGCCGTGTGCACAACCAGTTCGGGTGGAAGTTCTGGGCATTCATCTGCGGTGGCGCCGCGCTCGACGCCGATTGTGAAACCTTCTGGCAGCGCCTGAGCTTTGTGGTGATCCAGGGCTATGGCCTCACCGAAACCACGTCACTGGTAAGCGTGAACCATCCCTTCCATGCCAGCCGCGGCTCCGTGGGCAAGCCCTTGCCGGGACGGGAGATGAAGATCGACCAGCACGGTGAAATCCTGGCGCGCGGTGAAAATATCGCCTCCGGGTACTGGCGAGAAGGAAAGGTGGTCCCCATGCCGGGGCCTGGCGAAGGGCAATGGTTTCATACCGGCGACCTGGGTGCATTGGACGAACAAGGCAATCTCTTTTTCAAAGGCCGCAAGAAGGAAGTGATCGTCACCGCCGAGGGCA
>JBBSHD010000154.1:0-5816 GCA_038253455.1 Terriglobales bacterium
ATAACCCCAAGACCGAAAAAACGAACAACGCCAAGTTGTTGAATGGCAATAAGTTAGTAATTTGGAATTTTGATCGTTTAGGGTTATTTCACAGCTTCGAAGCCGAGGAACCTTTTGATTCCTTGACGCACCCGCCCAACCGGCCCATCCGAAGACTCCAAGAATCGACGCTCAGGTTCTACGCGTAGCCTGCCGTTGACTCTAACCGCGGAAGGAAAAAATTCTTTGGCGTGAGCACAGCGCGAATCCCATGAGCTCGAACGGAGGTAATACTCTGGAAGATTTCCCGGATTGCCAGGCAGATCAAAGGCAGGCTGCGCGTAGAACCACTGCGAGGGCCGGGTGAATTCATTGATTCAGGCTGACACTCCTACAACCCTAAAAGGCAACAGAAGGTTCCTCGGCTGCGCTCGGAATGACAATTCATATGAAACGTGGGCTGATCGAAGGGGACTGCGTTCTCGGTGTAATCATGAGATTGGCAATCCCCCTCACTTGGGCCAGACTAAACCTGCGCGATCACCAGTTGTTCCGGCCCCGGCGGCATCTGGTGAATTTCGGTATGTGAGAAACCCGCTTCCTTGTACATCTCCTGAAATTCCTTCCAGGTGTAAGCGTTGCCGGATGGCGTGTTGGCCAGCATGACCAGGCCAAATTTCGCGGCGGGGCCGGGGGAGATGCGGTCTTCGTTGGGAATGAACTCAAGCATGGCCACCAACCCTTCCGCCCGCAGCACGGTATGCATCTTCTTTAGAAATGCCACGCAGGTTGGGCGGTCAAAGTGATGAAGAAAATTGGGCAGCAGGACGATGTGGAAATAGTCTTTCCAGGAGCCTTGAAAATCAACCGAGAATGCGTCCCCGGCAATGGTGATATATCGTTCCGACACCCCGGCCTTGACCGCGTTTCCCCGCGCTACTTCGAGCACCCCGGCCCAGTCGATGGCGGTGATGACCGCCTGGGGGTTGTGCTCCGCCATGGTGATGCCAAAAACTCCGTGACCTGCCGCAATATCCAGCACGTTGATTTTGCCCAGCGACGCCACGCCCAGTTTTTTGGCGATCACTTGCGCCGGCATCGCCATCATCCCGGCCATGGCCCGGGCAAACTCCACCCAGCACGGGTTTTCCGGAGATACACTGCTGCGATCGGGTAAAGCTCCGCCGTTGCGCACTGACTCGGTAAGCCGGGCAAAATTTCCCCGCATCATCTCCGAGTGCAGAAAGACGCGTGTCTCTCCCATGTAGGCCGGGGAATGCCGGTTCAGAAATACTTCGCTGGATGGAGTCAGCGCGTAGCGGTCGCCGTCCTTGGTCAAAAAGCCCAGTACGGTCAGGTAATCGGCCAGGATTCCCACTCCGCGGGGCGCGGCCTGGCAGTGGGCAGCCAGCTCGGCGGCGGTCTGCCTGCCTTCGCCGATGGCGGTGAAAATATCCAGTTCCAACGCGGTCTTGAGGGCTTCTGAGCTCTGGTAGCCGTTCAGCGTCTCAAACAATAATTCCGGCGATGGACCGTCAACAATGTTGGCATCAGGCGGCATGACTCTCCATTTTCCTACAACCGAATTAAATAATCTCCGAGGTAATTATCAGGTGCGCGGCTGCGCCCACCAAGTTACATAGGTTCACAGGCTGCCAACCCAGTCGAAATTGAAATTTCGCCGGGGCCCGGCGTGATTTCTACAGCGCGGTCACGAGAACCCGGTTAAATAAATTTCGGCAGCAACACCACGTCTTCGGGCGGCACCGATTCGAGAGGATGCCCGGCTTTCTTCCAGGCATGCAATCCGCCCGCAATTACCGAAGCGCGAAACCCGTTCTGCCGCAGCAAGTAGGCGACCCGCGCGCTGGTGGCTTCGCGAATGCAGGTGCAATAAAGATAAATATCGTGGTCCTTGGGAAAATTCACCATGGAAAGCGGTAGCGCGTTGGGCTCGATGCGGGTGGAGCCTTTAATGCGCGACGCATCCGCTTCGTAGTAACCATGGCTGCGCACGTCGGCGACAAAAATATTGTCGGCATCAGTCGAGCCCATTCTGGCCGCTAAGTCCTCGGCTTCCACTCTTGGCACCAGCTTATAGACCCGCTCCTTCTGGTAGAGCACAGTCTGGCGCACCACGTAGAGGACGACCAATCCCACGGCCACATACTCCACCACTCGCCCCGCGCGTTGCAGGGTGAGGATGACCGTGGCGATCACGCCGCTGAAAAGAAATCCCAAGCCCCCATACACAGTCGTGTACAGACTCGCTCCCACCAGGTCGAGGGACAGGAACTGGCGGAGCCGCATGCCCATGCTGCCGGAAAGCGGCGGGGCCATGCTGTTGATTCCGGGAATAAATTTGGCGAAGATCAGGGTCAGCTTTCCGCGCTTGTAAAAGGTGTTGGCCGAGCGCAAGATGCAACCTTCGGGGTTGGTGGAAAGGCGGCACAGCACACTGAGCAGCCACCACCCGGTGTAACGGCCCAGCGTAAACAAGGTAATGTCACCCAGCAGCAGCGCGGAAAGCGCCGTGCCGAACGCCAGCTCAGGACGCAGCAGGCCGCGGGCGCTGAGAGCGCCTGCCGTCATCAGGGCCACAGCCGCGGGCACCGGCAGACCCAGCGCCTCCATCAGTACCAAGCCAAAGAGAAAGCCGTATCCGTGTTTGGCGAGCAGCGCAAAAATATCATGCATAGTTGTTTCCGCGAGAGACTGAAACTATACCCACCGGAAATAGCGAAGCGCCAGTACAAACGAGATGCCTCCCCATAGCGCCAGAACAATCAAGCGGGCGGGCTGCGCGCTCAACGGCGTTCCCTCAAGAATGGTAGCGCGCAGCGCGTCGTTCAGGGCGGTCAGGGGCAGCAGCCGGATAAACGGGTGAATTGCCGCCGGAAAATTCTCGTAAGAGAAAAACACGCCGGAAAATACCCACATCGGCATCATGACCACGTTGATAAGGCCGCTGATGCTTTCGATCTTCTGCGCCCGGCTGGCGGTGAGCAATCCCAGGCCGGCAAAGCTGAGCGCGCCCAGCGTGCCCAGCAGCAGGATCGAAAGCAGCGATCCCCGCACCACCATGTGAAAGAACAATATCCCAAAGCCGAGCAGCAGCAGCACCTCCAGCACCATCAAAACCAGCCGGCTGCTGCTCAAGGCCAGAAGAAAATCGCTGCGCCGCATGGGCGTGCCCAGGTAGCGCTTCAGCAGCTTGCGCTGGCGCATCTCCACCAACGCAAATCCGATGCCCCACATGCCCGAGTTCATCAGGTTCATGCCCAGCAGGCCGGGAATGAGGAAGTCGATGTAGCGCGCTCCGGGCTCGGTGGACGCTCGCGATGAAGTCGCCAGCGGATTGCGGCGTCCGGCGGCCGATTGCAATGCATCATCCACCTGCATGCGCGCCAGTACGCTGTCAGGGCGCGCGGGATCATACCGGTATTCGTACCCACCGGCGGGGTCGCCCGGCGCCGGCGTCGCCGTACCCCCGGGGGCTGCCGCACTGGCGGCGCCTTTGGGTTCGATGACCAAAGAATATTTTCCCAGGCGGAACGACGTACGGGCCTGCTCGCCTTCAACGATGTCGGCATGGATGGCGGTGTCTGGCGCGGAACTCTGGAGCAACTGCAAGGTTTTTTCCGCCCCGGGACCGGCGACGATGGCAACCGAAATCCGATCGGCGGATTTGTTGCGGAAGGCCAGACCCAGCCCAAAAGAAAGCAGCAAGGGAAAAACGATGATCCAGAAGATCACTTCGGGCTCACGCTGCAATTCTTTCAGGCGCGCCAGCAGTAAATGCTGGTAGCCCGCCCACCTTGCGTTCGGGCGAGGCGCAACCGCGGTTTTCAAGGGAACCGGCGCCACGGATTGACCGTCGTTCCCGGATTGGTCGTGGTTACCGGATTGAACCTTGTTAACGGATTGATCTGGGTTTTTCATTTTTGCCGGCGGGAAGCGCGTCACTGCTCCCGCAAATGTCTCCCTGTAAGCCGAACAAAAACATCTTCCAGGCTGGCCTGGCGCGTAGTCAGCCGGTCGAGCCGCATTTCCGCGGCAGTGACCGCGGCCAGCAGCGCCGGAATGGTCTCGTGGGGCTCCCGCACATTGAGCGAAATCAGGCCTTCATCATCAGTCACTGACTCCACTCCAGGCAGCCGGCTCCAGTCGGCGGGGCCCGCGCCGGAACCGCCGCTCGCGGAAAACTCAACCACATGTTGTCCGCCCAGACGGTCGATCAACTCTACCGGAGTGCCGGCCGCGATGACCTGCCCGTGATCAATGATCGCCAGGCGATCGCACAGGCGCTCGGCCTCATCCATATAGTGGGTGGTGAGCAGTACCGTCCCCCCGCTGTTGATGAAACGGCGGACGATGTCCCACAACTGCCGCCGGCTTTGCGGATCAAGTCCGGTGGTCGGCTCGTCCAGAAAAAGTATTCGCGGATTGCCCACCAGGGCCGTGGCCACCGCCAGGCGCTGTTTCTGGCCCCCGGAAAGCTTGCCCACCCAGCTATCCGCCTTCTCGGTGAGCGATAACTCGTCCAGCACCTCGGCGGTGAACCTCGGGTTGCGGTAAAAGCTCGCGAACAACTCCAGGGTCTCGCGCACCGTGAGCTTGTCGGAAAGTCGGGTCTCTTGCAATGAGATTCCCAGCAACTCGCGCAAGTCGCGTTCATCGTTTTTCCAGTTGCGGCCCAGGATTTCGACTTCGCCTGACGTGGCCGCCAGCAGGCCTTCCAGTATTTCGATGGTCGTCGTCTTGCCCGCGCCATTAGGCCCCAGCAGCCCAAAACATTCGCCCTGCAGTATCTGCAGGTCAATGCCCCGGACGGCTTCAACTTTTCCGTCATACGTTTTATGCAATCCGGTGCAGCGAATGGCGACATCCATGACAGAAATGATAACCAAAATGGAACGCGCACGCTTTCGCCATGGGCCGCGCTAAGTCTTGATTATGGAAATCGTGGACTTGCGCGACCTCCCCGAAAAGGGCAGAATACTGTCTGTTTGAGACGCTCCCCCCACGAGGCCCGCCCTTTATGACTCACATGGACATCAATACCCAGAAATTCAACCTCGAAGAAGCCGATGAGATCAATCCACTTCTGGCGCGCCTGAACCGTCTCGATCGCCCTCCGGTCACCATCAATCACGAGGTTTCACGCTGGAGCTGGTTTGTAGGACGAGTGGAGCGCGGCGTGATTACCTCGCTGCAGGAATACATCGGTTATCTCGAGACCCGCGACGTAATCGCGCAAATCATTGAGATCGTTCCTCCGTCGGCCCGAGAAAAACTGGTGCCCTTCGTCGAAAATTGGGACAAGAGATTCGAAGAAGCTACCATCGATATCGGCCGCCCTGTGGCCTCGGGTGAATCCCGCCAGAGCTGGTGGAACCGGATTCCCAAGAACAACCACGAAAACCTGCAAGCCGACTTGCGCGAAAAAAAGCTGGCCTGACCCCGGCTGCTTCGCTGCTGAATGAGAAAGGCCCATCGCTGCGATGGGCCTATGAGTTTTAGCGGCAGTTTCTCAGTGATAACATCCCATAACTCAGTCACCTCGACAAGCCCACGTTTTGGTAGTGTCTGAGACACTACCCACGTTTTATATCGTTTGATCTTGTTTTATTGTGTTTTTTATTCCGTTTATAGGAATTGTCATTCCGTTAAAGACAAATTGTCATTCCGAGCGAAAGCCGAGGAACCCTTTGTTTCCTGGTGGTAGGAGTGTCAGTCCGAATCAATGGATTTACCCGGCCCTCGAATTGGTTCTACGCGCAGCCTGCCTTTGATCTGCCTGCTAAACCAGAAAATATCACCGGGTTTTACAAATA
>JBBSHD010000155.1:0-5769 GCA_038253455.1 Terriglobales bacterium
GCGAAGTGTTCAGATCTTCGTTCACCTCGGTGACCTTGCCCGAAACCGGAGCAAATATCTCGGAGACCGCCTTGACCGACTCAATGGAGCCAAAACTCTGGCCCTTGGTAACGTTGGCGCCGACCTTGGGCAGATCGACGAACACGATGTCTCCCAGTGATTCCTGGGCATAGTGAGTGATGCCGATTGTGCCGGTCTGGCCTTGAATGTCAACCCACTCGTGCTCTTTGGTGTACTTGTATTTTTCCGGATAAGTCATGGCGTTGGTTCCTCGCTGAAGAAAGATCAGTCAATGATCAGACTGCTTTGGGTTTTGCCGGCTTCTTGTAAAAAGGAGTGGGTACGACCTTCGCTTTTACCTTCTGCTCGCGGATTTCCACATTCAACACGGTATCGAGCTTGGCCAGCGCCGGCGGCACGTATGCCAGCGCGATACTCTTCTTGAGGAACGGAGAATGGGACCCACTGGTGACGTAGCCGATCGGGGCGCCGTCGTCATCCACAATCTTATAGCCGTCGCGGGCAATGCCGCGTTCGATGACTTCGAGACCTACCAAGGCGCGGGTGGGGCCGCTCTGCTGCGCTTTTTTGAGGGCCTCGGCGCCGATGAACTCTCCTTTATCCAGCTTGCAGAAGCGGTCGAGCCCGGCTTCCCATACGTTGATTGATTCTGAAATCTCATGGCCGTAGAGCGCCATTTTCGATTCCAGCCGCAAGGTGTTGCGCGCTCCCAATCCGCAGGGCACGATGCCGAATTCCTTGCCCGCATCCAAAACCTGCTGCCACACATCGGCGCTGGTACTGGCATCGGAGGGCACGTAGATCTCAAACCCATCTTCGCCGGTATAGCCGGTGCGCGCGACCATGACGTTGGGCAAGCCGCAGACCGTGCCGTGGGTGAACCAGTAATTCTTGATGACGTCGAGGTTTACGCTGGTCAGCTTACGCAGAACGTCCACCGCGCGCGGGCCCTGGATCGCCAGCTGGGTGTAGTAATCGCCGATATCATCGGCATGGCCGCGATACCCCTGCACGTTCGAGCGCACCCAGCCATAATCTTTTTCGCGAGTACCGGCGTTGATGACCAGCAGGTAGTCGTTCTGGCTGAGCTTGTGCACCACCACGTCATCGACGAACGTTCCCTCGGGATAAAGCAACGCGGAGTAATGCGCCTGCCCGATGGCCAGCCGCGAAGCGTCGTTCATGCTGATGTGCTGCACGGCCTCGAGCGACTGCGGGCCGCGGATGAGAATGTCTCCCATGTGGCTGACGTCGAAGACGCCCACCCCGGTTCGCACCGCCATATGTTCTTTGATTAAGCCGCCATGCGCGGGATACTCCACCGGCATGTCCCATCCCCCGAAATCAACCATCTTGGCGCCCATCTGACGGTGCACGGGGTTGAGCGCAGTCTTGCGCAGAGGAGCGGGGGCCGGGGTTGGGGGAGAAGAAGACAAATAAGGTCCTGGCCGGCAGTTTTGCTGGTAAGAAAAGCCGGTGATTCAACGTTAACACGCGCTTTTTAAAAGGGTCAACGACTCGGCGGGCAGATGTTCATGAAGGCAAAATCGCGCGAGAAATTATCCATGAGGGAAATCTTCTAGTATCGCTCGCCAGTTATGGAATCTCCTGACCATAAGCAGGCATCTAACTCAATTCCGCTGATGACTCGCACCCTGACAAGCAGTTTCCTCGCGATCTTTGTGGCCATGGTCCTGATGGGACCCTGGTGCGACGCCGATTGCCTGGCCTCGGCCGTGCCGCCTGCCACCGTGGTTCAGACAGTGATGACGCCGAGCGTTGCTCCGGCAAGACCTGCGGTAGTGCACGCTTCAGCAATGTCCCACTGCCAGACCAACCGGGTTGCGCCTTCGCGGGGTAACCGACTGCCATCCAAATCGCAGCCGTGCGAGCGCACCTCGCATTCCAAAATAACAAAGCTGTCTCCTACGACGCTTACCGTGCCATTCGTCGCCGCGATGGATTTGCCCGAACGGCCAGTCGACGGATTTTTGGCTCCCTCTTCGTGGTCGAGTTTGCCTCCAGCTGCATTGCCGCTTGACCTGTTGCGCGAAAACATCGCGCTTTCCCTGCGTATCTAAAGTTTTCTTCCTCTCGCTTTAATCATCGAACGCGAATGTAATCCACGTCGCTGCTTCGATCCATCATGTTTAGACCCAACCGATTTTCGATCAGGGAAAATTTCCCTGCGGCAATCAAGAGGAAGCTTAATGCGCACTGTAAGACTTGTTTTTCTTTTGCTGCTTCTGGTTTTAATCGCCCGCCAACCAGCCATGGCGCAGGGCCCGGTGGAGTACGCCAACCTGCTTGAACCGGCGCAGGATTCCACTCAGCCACCGATGATGCCCGGCATGAAGATGCCGGCGAAAACTCCGCCGGCGGCCACGAAAGATTCGCCGCAGACGCCGGCGCCCGGCGCCACCGCCGCGCCCAGCGACCAGCCCGCCGAGACCACGGCGCCCTCGCAAATCACGCCGTCCAGTCAGAGCTCTGACATGCAGGGCATGGATAAACCGGGCATGGATAAATCGATGCCGGGCATGCAGGGCGGCATGAAAATGGACATGCACGCCGACGCCCTGATCGAGCAAGTCGTCAATCACGGCACGTCCGGCACCACTGCCGAACCCAATTCCACCCCCATGCCCATGCTCATGACCATGAAACGCGGATGGATGCTGATGTTTCACGGTGTGGGGTTTCTCAACGCCACCCAGCAAAGCGGTCCCCGCGGATACGACAAGGTTTTCGCCAGCAACTGGATCATGCCGATGGCGCAGAGACAATGGGGACCGGGAACGCTGACCGTGCGCGGCATGTTCAGCCTGGAACCGGCCACGGTCACCGGCCGGCGCTATCCTGAGCTTTTCCAGATCGGGGAAACCGCTTTCGGCAAGCCCATCGTCGATGGCCAGCATCCCCACGACTTTTTTATGGAGCTGGCCGCGCTCTACGACGTGAACCTGGGCAAAAACGGACTGCTCTCGTTTTATGTTGCACCCGCGGGCGACCCCGCTTTCGGGCCCACCGCCTTCCCGCATCGCAGCTCCGCCAGTGAAAACCCGCTGGCTGTGCTGGGGCACCACCTGCAGGATTCCACGCACATCGTCGCCGATGTTGTGACGGTCGGCCTCACCTACCGCAGCGTGCGCCTCGAAGGCTCTGGATTTCACGGCCGCGAGCCCGATGAACACCGCTGGGATTTCGATAGCGGCAAGATCGATTCCTGGGCCACGCGCTTGACCGTCAATCCCGCGCAAAACTGGAGCGGGCAATTTTCCGTGACCCGGCTGACCAGCCCGGAAGCCAGCAATCCCAACGAAGACATCCTGCGGATGACATCTTCAATCAGCTATAACCGTCCGCTGGCTGAAGGCAACTGGGCGAGCACGATCTTGTGGGGCCGCAACCGGACCTCATCCCAGGAAACTTTCAACAGCTACCTCGCTGAATCCACAGTCCGGTTCAAGACCCGAAATTATCTCTGGGGACGGGTCGAGAACGTTGACCGCACCAACGAGTTGCTGCTGGGAGAACAAGTGCGGCCGCCCGGGTTTCAGGAGAAATTTCTAGCCCGGGTGCAGGCCTATTCCGTCGGTTATGATCACGACATTGACCTGGTTCCTCACCTGGCCACGGCCCTGGGAGGGCAGGTGACGTTCTATCACGCTCCCCAGTTTCTCGATCCCATCTATGGCGCGCATCCCACCGGGGTAGTGCTGTTCATGCGAATTCGGCCCTACGGAGACCAGCGTTAACCGGTTGGGGTCGCGCTAAAGCCGCGGGTGGTTTGCGTAGTGACTAATCGCTGGAATCGCGGTACATTGCGAGGATGGCCCGCGGCAAATTTCTTTGTTACGTCTGTCTTCAACCCGAGTCACTTTGCAAGTGTGATAAGTTTTGCGGTCTCTGCTACGGATTGAACAACGTCAGGCTCTGCGACGACGGCGTCTATTATTGCAAGGAATGCCGCGAGGCTTGCGATTATGCGCCGGAGAGCTGAAACTCGATATCCCGCGCGTCTTAAAACACCGCCTGCTGGTATTCGCCAAACACCCTTCGCATGGCATCGGATATCTCTCCCACGGTGGCATGGCTTTCCACGGCGTTCATGATGCGCGGCATCAAATTTTCACCTGACCGGGCGGCATCTTCCACCGACTGGATTGCCGCTGCATGGCGGGAACGGTCGCGGCGCGCGCGCAACGCCTGCAACCGTTCCACCTGCATGCGTTCCAGTTCGGGCACTGATCCCTGGATGGAAAACGGCTTTTCTTCTTCGCTGCGAAACTGGTTGACCCCGACCACGACCTGTTCCCCGCTATCCACCGATTGCTGGAAGCGGTAGGCCGCGTTTTGAATTTCCTGCTGCACGAACCCGCGCTCGATGGCCTGCAACATCCCGCCCAGGGATGCGATCTTTTCCAGGTACGCTGCCGCCTGCTGCTCGATGGAATTGGTGAGGGATTCGACAAAATAAGATCCCGCCAGGGGATCGACGGTCTGCGCCACTCCTGATTCGAAGGCGATGATCTGCTGCGAGCGCAACGCGGTGCGGGCCGCGTCTTCGCTGGGCAGCGCCAGCGCTTCATCGAATCCGTTGGTGTGCAATGACTGGGTCCCGCCCAGCACTGCCGCCATCGCCTGCATCGCGGTGCGCACGATGTTGATCTCCGGCTGCTGCGCGGTGAGGGTCGAACCCGCGGTCTGGGTATGAAAGCGCAGCATCAGCGACTTAGGATTGCGCGCGCCAAATTGCTCTTTCATGATGTGCGCCCACATGCGGCGCGCCGCGCGGAACTTCGCCACCTCTTCCAGAAAATCATTGTGCGCGTTGAAAAAAAACGAGAGCCGCGGAGCGAAATGATCGACCTGCAGGCCCGCGCTCACCGCCGCCTGCACATAGGCCACGGCATTGGCCAGGGTAAACGCCACCTCCTGCACCGCGGTGCAGCCGGCTTCGCGCATGTGATAGCCGGAAATGGAAATCATGTTCCATTCCGGAAGCTGCTCGCCGCAATAAGCGAACATGTCGGTGATGATCCGCATGGCATGCGGCACCGGATAAATGTAGGTGCCGCGGGCGATGTATTCCTTGAGCACGTCGTTCTGCACCGTGCCCGAAAGGCGTTTCACGTTGACATTGCCGGGGGCGCGCCGGGCCACCGCCACATAAAGCGCCAGCAGGATGGATGCGGTGGCATTAATTGTCATCGACGTGGAAATTTTTTCCAGGTTGATGCCCGCGAACAACCGTTCCATGTCTTCGATCGAATCGATGGCCACGCCCACCTTGCCCACTTCACCCAGCGCCATGGGATGGTCGGAATCCATGCCCATCTGGGTGGGCAGGTCGAATGCCACCGAAAGGCCGGTGGTGCCGTGGCTGAGAAGGTATTGATAGCGCCGGTTGGATTCTTCAGCGTCGCCCATGCCGGCATACTGGCGCATCGTCCACAGGCGGCCGCGATACATGGTGGGCTGGACGCCGCGGGTGTAAGGAAAGTCTCCCGGAAACCCGATTGCGCCCGCATATTCGCCGGAAAGATCGGATGGCTTGTAAACCGCTTTTAGCGGATTCGGCGGCTGAGGTGCGCTCGACGGCTTGCCGTCGCGCTGAATTTCCTGCGGATTTTCGCGTTTGTCCGGGTTGCTGGAAGGAAGAGACATCGAGCTCCAGGGGATCCTAAGAGGCCGGTTGTTTTTCGGAAACTATGACCTTTTCGCGCGCGCGGCGAAATGACGTGA
>JBBSHD010000156.1:0-5709 GCA_038253455.1 Terriglobales bacterium
CTCCACCACCAATTTTATGAATTACGTTGAACTCCATGCTTGTTCCGCCTTCAGTTTTCTGGAGGGGGCTTCTCTGCCTGAGGCGCTGGCGAAGCGGTGTGCCGAGCTGGGCATGCCGGCTATGGCGCTGCTCGATCGCGATGGAGTTTATGGCTCGCCGCGATTTCATATGGGCATGAAGCGAATGGGATTGCCTGCTCATATCGGCAGCGAGCTTACGGTTGAAGATCGTCTATTGCCGGCGGCCATGCCCGCTGCGGACAATCGCGGTGATTGCAACCGCGAAGAATATAGTGACCCCGCCCATTCCCTGCCCGGCGCTGGGCATCGGCCTACGGTGCGGCGCCGCCCTGCGGCCGGGGAGCAGCCCCGCGGCATTCGCTATCCCCTATTGGTCGAATCTCGCGTTGGCTACCAGAACCTTTGCCGTCTGGTTACGCGGATGAAGTTGCGCGCCAAAAAGGGTGAGGGCATGGCGCGGGTGGATGAGTTGCGGGAATTTTCTTCGGGACTGGTGTGCCTTACCGGCGGCGACGATGGCCCGCTAGCGGCGGCGCTGGCCCGCGGCGGAATGGACGAAGGCCGCCGCGCGGTGGAGCGGCTGCTGCATATTTTTGGACGCGGCCAGGTGTATGTTGAAGTGCAGCGCCATTTCGATCGCGTGCAGGAAGCGCGCAACCAGGCGGCGGTGCGCATCGCCCGCGCGTTGCACCTGCCCCTGCTGGCCACCAACGGCGTGGCCCATGCCCTGCCCCGGGAGCGCGAGGTGCTCGACGTGTTCACCTGCATCCGCGAGCATTGCAACCTCGATTCCGCGGGACGCCTGCTGGCGCGCAACTCCGAGCGCCACCTGAAACCCGCCGCCGAGATGGCGCGAATTTTTTCCGACCTGCCGGAGGCCATCTCCCACACCACTGAGCTTTCGGCGCGGCTGCAATTTACCCTGGCCGATTTGGGATACGAGTTTCCCCGCTACCCGGTGCCGGAAGGCGACACCATGATGTCGTTCCTGCGCAAGCGCACCGAGGAAGGCATGCGGCGGCGATACTTCTCCCAACTGGCCGGCGGCGGAGCGGCGGCGGCCGACCTTCTGCGCCGGGCGCGGCGTCAGGTGGAGCGCGAGCTGGGATTGATCGAGAAACTCGGCTTGGAAGGATACTTTCTCATCGTCTGGGACCTGGTGCGATTTTGCGGCGACGAGGGCATCCTGGCGCAGGGACGCGGCTCCGCGGCCAACAGCGCGGTCTGCTATTCGCTGGGAATCACGGCGGTTGATCCGGTAAAGATGGGGCTGCTGTTCGAACGGTTTCTGTCGGAAGAGCGCGGCGAGTGGCCCGACATCGATCTCGATCTGCCCAGCGGCGACCAGCGCGAGCGCGTCATTCAGCATGTGTACCAGAAATATGGAAGGCTGGGCGCGGCCATGACCGCCAACGTGATCACGTATCGCGGGCGCTCGGCGGCGCGCGAGATGGGCAAGGCGCTGGGGTTCGATCCGGAAACTCTCGGCCGGCTTTCGGGGCTGGTGGGCTCGTGGGAATATCGCGACCCCAGCGACTCGCTGGAGCGGCAGACGCGCGAAGCGGGGTTCGACCTGCAACACGGGCGCATCCGCAAATTTCTGGAGCTGTGCCTGCGCGTGCAGGACCTGCCGCGGCACCTGGGCCAGCATTCCGGCGGCATGGTGATCTGCCAGGGAACGCTCGATTCGGTGGTGCCGCTGGAAAATGCCAGCATGCCGGGACGCGTGGTGGTGCAGTGGGACAAGGAAGACTGCGCCGATCTGGGCCTGATCAAAGTTGACCTGCTGGGCCTGGGGATGATGGCGGTGCTGGAGGATTCGCTCGAGATCATCCCGCAGCATTACGGCCACGCCGTGGACCTGGGACAGCTTCCCGCCGACGACGCGCTGGTGTATGAAACGTTGCAGAAGGCCGACACCGTGGGCATGTTCCAGGTGGAGAGCCGGGCGCAGATGGCGTGCCTGCCGCGGCTGCACCCTCAATGTTTTTACGACGTGGTGATCCAGGTGGCGCTGATTCGGCCGGGGCCGATCGTGGGCCAGATGGTGAATCCTTATATCAAGCGGCGGCAGGGGCGCGAACGGGTGGAATATTCACACCCATCGCTGGAACCGATCCTCGAGCGCACGCTGGGGATCCCGCTGTTCCAGGAGCAGTTGCTGCGGATCGCCATGGTGGCCGCCAACTTCACCGGCGGCGAGGCCGAAGAGCTGCGCCGCGCGCTGGGCGCCAGGCGCTCGCAGAAACGCATGGTGGAAATCGAGGCCAAGCTGCGGCGCGGCATGGACCAGAACGGCTTCTCCAAAAAAACCCAGGAGCAGATCATTCTCTCCATCGTGTCGTTCGCGCTGTACGGGTTTCCCGAATCGCATGCCGCCAGCTTTGCCCTGATCGCCTATGCCAGCGCCTATCTGAAATGCCATTACCTCGCGGCTTTTACCGCCGCCCTGCTGAACAACCAGCCCATGGGATTTTACCGGCCGGCCACCATCGTCAAAGATGCGCAACGCCACGGCCTGAAGATCCGTCCGGTGGACGTGATGCATTCGCAATGGCAATGCACGCTGGAAGACCCGCCGGCGGCCACGGGAGAAACGTTCCATGGAGGAGAACCGCAGCCGGAATTGCGGCTGGGGTTCCTGCAGGTGCGCGGCTTGCGCAAGGAATCGGCGGATGCGCTGGTGACGGCGCGCAATGCGTCTCCGCTGCGCAGCATCGATGACCTGGTGCGGCGGACGCCGCAATTGCGCCGCAACGAGCTGGTGATGCTGGCGCAGATCGGCGCGCTGAATTCACTGGCCGATCATGATCACGCGCAGGACGGAACCAGGCTGCATCGCCGCGACGCGCTGTGGCAGGTGGAGCGGGCGGTGCGGCGTCCGGGGCCGCTGCTCGAAGCGTTGCCCGAGGCCGAACCCTCATTCCCGCTGGCCATGATGAATCCCGAAGAGAGGCTGGTGGCCGATTATCACGGCACCGGGCTGACCATCGGAAGGCATCCCATGTCATACCGGCGTCCGGTGATGGATGCGTTAGGGGTGTATTGCGCCAGCGAGCTGGCGGCCCTGCCCAACGGAAAACATCTGCGCATCGCCGGCTGCGTGATCGTGCGCCAGCGTCCGGGGAGGGCCCACGGGTTCATCTTTCTCAGCCTGGAAGATGAAACCGGAATTGCCAACGCGATCATCGAGCCCGGAGTGTACGAGCAGAACCGGTTCACCGTGATCAGCGAGAATTTCCTGATGGTGGAAGGCGAGTTGCAAAACATCGATAAAGTGATTTCAGTAAAAGCGCGCCGCATCAGCAGCCTCGATATCACGGCGGCGCCCACCCAGTCGCATGATTTCCACTGAGACGAATTTGTATTTGAAATTCTGTAAAATTGACCTGAACAGGAGAACCCCATGGCCGTAAAATCGATTCCTGATGATTACCACAGCGTGCAGCCCTACATGATGTTTGACGACGCAGCCGGCGCCATTGAGTTTTACACAAAGGCGTTTGGCGCCACCCAGCGGCTTTGCATGAAAGGCAAAGACGGCAAGGTGGGCCACGCCGAAATTCAGATCGGCGACTCATGCGTCATGATGGCGGACGAGAGCCCGGCGATGGAGGCCTACCCGCCCAGCCATTTCGGCGGATCACCGGTATCGCTTCTGATCTACACCGAAGATTGCGATGCCATGTACCGTACGGCGCTTGCAGCCGGGGCGAAGAGCCTGCGCGAGCCCGCCGACCAGCCTTATGGCGATCGCATGGCCGGGGTGCTCGATCCGTTTGGCTACAAATGGTGGATCGGGACCCACATCAAAGACATGACCAAAGAAGAGCTGGAGACGCCGTACTAGGCAGCTACTGTTTTTGGTTTCATCTGAGGCTTGGACGCCAGCAGCAGCATGATGGCCGCGATGGCGGCCAGGCCGGCGGACAGGTAGAACGGCAGCGCCGGGCCCATGTGTTTCCATAGCTGGCCGGTTAGAACGCTGGCCAGCAGGGTGGCGATGCTGGTAGTGAAGTAGAAAATTCCGTTGGCGCGGCCGCGCGATTCCGCGGGCACCGTTTCCATCACCGACGCGCGCAGCACCGGGCTGGTCAGCGCGTAATAGAGGCCGTACACCGCCATCGCGATCCACAATGCGGTGGCCGATGGGGCCGCCGCAAACGTCAGGTAAGTCGCGGTGAAGACCAGGTATCCCATGGCGGCCACGGTGGTTTTCGGGATGCGGTCTCCCAGGCTCCCCGCCGGCCATGATGCCGCGGTGAAGGTAATGTTAAAGATCAGGCCCAGCAACGGAGCGTAGTGGGGCGCGATTCCGATATTCTGCGCGCGCAGAATCAGGAACATATCGCTGGAATTGCCCACCGAAAAAAGCAGCACGGCGCCCAGGGTGTAATAAAAAGCTGGGGGCAGCGCCGGACCATCGAACAATGAAAATTTTGGCTTGGCCAGCGCGGGATCGCGGGGCGGACGGTTGGCGCTTTCGCGGGCGAAGATCGTGATCGCGGCGATGCTCAGGAACCCGGGGACGGCGGCGGCCAGGAACACGCCGCGAATCCCGATATGCGAGACCAGCAGCAGGGCGGCGAGGGGGCCGGCAACGGCGCCGGCGGAATCCATGGCCTGCATCAGGCCGAAGGCGGCGCCAAATTCTGATTTCGGGACCGATTCCGCCAGCAGCACGTCGCGCGGCGCTCCGCGAATTCCCTTGGCAGTGCGGTCGGCAAAGCGAATGGCCAGCACCTGCCACCACCAGTTGACGACGGCCAGTATCGGTTTGGCGATATTGGCCACCGCGTAGCCGAAGACCACCATGGGCTTGCGGCGGTCGAGGCGATCGGTCATGTATCCGGAAAAAAGCTTGGCGAACGACGCCATGCTTTCGGCGATTCCCTCGATCAAACCTAATTGCGCGGGACCGGCGCCGATGCTGGCCAGGAACGCGGGCAACAACCAGTACGCCATCTCGGATGCGGTGTCGTTGAGGAACGACGTCACTCCGAAGACATAGATGTTGCGCTTGCTGGATGGCGGCGGGGTTGAGATGTCAGGCATGGCGAAGGTTATTGGATGCGCGGAATCGGGGTTTTAGTGCGAGATGTGTAGGGTGGAATTGTCATTGCAGCCGCAGTCGAGGAATCGTTTGTTTCGCTGCGGGGCTGCTTATGTTTGGCGATTATTCCGCCGCCAGTTTAGAGCAGTTTCTCAGTTAGTGATATCCGAAAACGCAGTCACCTTCGATCAGCCCGCGTTTTATATGAATTGTCATTCCGTTTTTATATGAGTTGTCATTCCGGTTATATATGAATTGTCATTCCGAGCGAAAGCCGAGGAACCTTTTGTTTTCTTTAAGGTGGTAGGAGTGTCAGCCTGAATCAATGGATTCACCGGGCCTTCGAATTGGTTCTACGCGCAGCCTGCCTTTGAACCTGTCTGGCAAACCAGGAAATCTTCCCGGGTTTTACTTAAATCGGGCCTGTAGGGATTGGTGCTGTGCTCATGGTGAAGGAATTGTTTCCTTCCGAGGTAAGAGTCAACGGCAGGCTGCGCGTAGAACCTGAGCGTCGTGTCATTTATGGAGCGGGTTGGGAGGTGGCGCCAGTTTCGTCAAGGTAACAAAAGGTTCCACCGGAGCGCTAGGGATTACAATTACCATAGAACGCGGACTTATGTACCCATGGTACAGGA
>JBBSHD010000157.1:0-5691 GCA_038253455.1 Terriglobales bacterium
ACGGCCGGCCAGAACGCTGGAATAGCGAGTGTCGTTTAACTGACGAGCGCTAAAGTCTCCTAATTCTTCAAGACTGCGCAGCATAAAGCGTTTTAGTTTTCCGGGATTATTAAATTTGGAAACCCGGGAAAGTAAAACTGCCCAATTTTCATCATCCGTTCCATACGCTTGGAAAGGTGTGCGATTGGTTTTTATGTTGCGGTTTTACTCATGGTAACAAAGGGTTTTGTTTTGAAACGAATCATCGGGATAGCGGCTAAGCGGAATAATATGTTCCACATCGAACTGCGA
This sequence comes from Terriglobales bacterium, assembly GCA_038253455.1. Taxonomy (GTDB): domain Bacteria; phylum Acidobacteriota; class Terriglobia; order Terriglobales; family Acidobacteriaceae; genus JBBQWT01. Next base: position 292 of record JBBSHD010000157.1, read on the forward strand.
ATCATGGAATAGCCCGCTAAACGGAATGCTCTTTCCGGTATAGGGACATATGCCTCCACATTCATCATGAAGAAGCGCTTTTTCAACGTCAGCAAAGGAAGGGCTTTGCAAACCACATTCTTTTAAGATTCGCTCTTTGGCGGCATCACGTGTCTTTTGCCGTTGGCGGGAGTATTTGAAAGACGCTTCCCGCTCTTTTCGCGATTTCTTAAGCTCGCGCGCGAGTTCTATGCGAATTTCGCTCGGCTTGCCGTGCTGGCGAATAATTGCATTAACAACTTTTCGAAGTTCTGCGAGGGCCCGTTCGACGGCGGGATTGCGCAGGTTTTTCAAGTGCTGGCGCACGACCGGGACTTTTGCCATCTGGGTCCCTCCGCTGAAGCGGTTCCCATAAATCTTCGTTTCAGCTTCCTTAAAAGACATACCTCCGAGCATTAGCGGCATAATTCTGGCAATCGCTAAGCGGGAAAGATTGCAATAGCCATTCTCTGGATTCTTTGAGGCCCAGAGGCGAGCGGCTGGCTCGTCAAGTCCCCAGTGAGAGACGCCGCGCGTGATCAAAGTGTCGTCGGATTCGCTGTTTCGCCAATCTTCCACGATTTGCTTCTGGTCGTCAGCGAATAACCCAAACCATCGTTCGCCAAAGACATTCATCATGTGGTGGTTAGTTCGGTTACCCCGCAATTTCTTTTCATCGTCGCGATCGAGATTGAACGTAGTCTTCTTATTTAGTTTCAGATGCGTGCGAAGCTGAGCAAATGTCTTGTCGCCATCGCGGTCGAGTAAGGCGTAGACCGAGTCACGTTGTTCCTGCGAAAGTGGTTCGGAAACTGGGTTTCCTGGGTAAATTATCCTGAGGTCATTCACTTTTTGCAGAATGCGAAATCTCTGGGCCTCGAGAGTTGCCCATGCTGCGCGGCGTTTACCTGGTTCCAGTTCGCATTTTCCGATGAGATGAGATTGGGCTGCAATGGGGCGTTGAAAGAAAAGAAGGGTCAAGACGCGGCGATATAGGTCGCGAGTGAACATCTCCGGATAATGTTTAATTTGTGATGACCACACCGCTTCAAATTCCTTTTCGAACATCCAACGCGCCGTCCAGCGGCGACGAATTTTTTCCAGGTGCGGGTTTAGGCCAGCGAAGTATTCACCCAAGGTGCGTGACTTGGCGGCAGCCATTTCCTGTTCCAACTGAGAGATCCCTTCCTTTACCTGTCCGAGTTCCTTAACCGATTCGGAAGACTTTCCGCTTTCTCTTCGATTGGACCTAAACCCGCGACGTTGGATGAGGTGATAAATGACTCTTCCAATTTCGTGTGGCTCAAGCTTCTGATCGAGGGCAGCGGTACGCAAAAGGTAAAGTGGTATCTGGCCGAAATCAGCGGGCCCTGAGGGCTTTGCCATTTCAAATTTAATCTTCTGATCGAGCAAATTCAGGACTTCGTGCCGCTCCTCGGAGGGCGAAAGAGATCTCGGAGGATTAAGCGCGGGCAACAACCGGTTCTGCTGCAACAATCGAAACAAATCGCGTTGTCTTGCTGCTTTGCGCCGAAGCTGGCGCCGGTGTAATCGCGCGTTACGCCGTTCCACAGCTTTCGACTGATCCTTTCCTCGTTCGATATCGAGTGCGGTGCCGTCTACCCCCGGTTCAAAGATGCGAACGCCGCAAGGAGGAACTGAGTTGGAAGAGTCACCGGATGAGAGCAAGCCGATCGGTTTTCCTCTTTCGTCTAATTCGACGAGTGCCCAGCCCAGAGAAGCCGAACCTAAGTCGATTCCAAGAATATATTTTTTGGGTATTTCCATAACTTGAGGCATGAACTCTCCTTGACGGCAATACACGCATTGCGGTAGAAAGAAGATAGTGTACTTGAGCGGCGATTGCCCGGCTATTCTTAGTAAGCTTTCGTCGTAAGGCTCCGCTCATTGAGCGACCTTTGAACGCCCTGGAAACGGGGCGTTCTTGTTTTGGGCCGCCCATTTTCGCTTGCCGTTACCGAATTCTTCAGGTCACAAACGAAACATCGTCGGGAAAGAGTTGTGGAACTGTAGGGGTTCTTCCTCACCCCGGTGAAGCCGGGGGTCGTCAGAATGACAATCGAAGGGAGAGGGTATCTCCCCCCCTGCCGCTACCACAGCCAAAGAAAGGGGTGTTCGAAGAGTGGGTTCGCTTGCTGCTACCCCAACCTTTAATCGCAGTTGCAACTGGTTCGCTTGCAGATTGCCTAAAACCCAGTGGGTACTGGGGGCGTTGCACTACGTTGCAGCCTGAGAAGGGTTTCTCTGGCTGCTGCAACATTGGAACCTACGCGGGCAGGCGCCGGCCGGCTTAGGCGCCGGCCGGATTTGCCTGCTACTTGGTGGCGCCGAAGGCCCCGATGGCCGAGGTTTCGTCGTCGCGCACGTCAAATACGGTGTAGAGCTTAGTGATTTGAAGCAGGTCGTGAACTTTTTTGGTCAGGTTCAACAGCTTCAGATCGCCGCCCTGATTGCGGACGCTGGTGTAGGCGCTCACCAGCTCGCCGATTCCGGAGCTGTCGATATAGGTTACGTCGCCCAGGTTCAAAAGGATTTTCTTGTTTCCGCTGGCGGTGAGATCGCGAATGAGGTCGCGCAGAACAACGCTGCCTTCTCCCAGGGTAATGCGGCCGCTGAGGTCGAGAACGGTAACGCCGTCCACTTTACGGCTGCTGGATTTCATGCTCACTTTTTTTCCTCCTGAGCGGCCGCTGCCGGGTCGCTCACGTGCTTCACCATTGTAATTTCTGTACCAGGATCAAGATTGCGAACGATCACTTCATCCATAAACGCCTGCATCAAAAAAATACCTCTGCCCGAATTCTTGAGCAAATTTTCCGGCTCCAGAGGGTTGGGCACCAGTTTCAGATCGAGGCCCTTGCCCTGGTCGGTGATGATGATGGCCAGTTTCCCCAGTCCTTTTTCGTAGGAAACGGTCATCTTTTTCTGCGGGTCGTAGGCATTGCCGTGCAAGACGGCATTGACTGCGCCCTCCCGCACCGCCATGGCAATACGCTGGCTCTCATCTTCATCAAAACCGGTTTCCACGGCCATTTTTTCAGCCGTTTCCTCCGCCTTGTTGACGCTGTCCAGTGTGGAGTCGAGAGTGTAGGTAACCCGGTTAGCGGTCATGAACTCAGAATTTTACCGAATTTCACCACTTCCCGCATCCGCAGGCGTTACGGGACAGCCGGAAATTCAGCTTTTGAGCGAGTCGGTAGTTTGCCTTTCCGCCGGGAAAATGTCAACGCATACATGCGCGCGGCGGAAAAGCCGGGCCCGGCGCCCCACCCTTGTCACCCTGCTGGGGCGGCGAGTATTCTGCGAAACATGAGTCATGTCATGCATCTCGCGCTGTCAGACCTGCTGGGGACGGCGGTCATTGACTCGACCGGCAAGCGCGCGGGCCGGGTGCGCGAGGTGGCGGTGTATCCGCAGCAGGACCCCGCCCGGGTGTCGGATGTATTGCTGCGCACCGGACAGGGTGACCGCATCCTGCCCATGGCATCACTGGTATTTGCCGAAGACGATACGTTCCATTCGATCGGCCCGGCGTCGGAGTGGGCCGCTCCCGATCATTCCCCCAACCTGCTGCTGCTGGAGCGCGACCTGCTCGACCAGCAGATCATTGATATCCACGGACGCAAGGTGGTGCGGGTCAACGACATCAACCTGATGCGCGAGCACCACAACGGGCACATGAGCCTGGTGGTGAGCGGGGTGGAGGTGGGGGCGCGCGGAGCGGTGCGGCGGCTGCTGAAGAACATCGTGCCCCGCGGCATGATCCATGCCATGGTGGAAAAACTGCCGGCACGGGTGATTCCGTGGGATTTCGTGGACATGATCGAGACCGATCCGGCGCGGCGGGTGAAGCTGAAGATCGCGCACGAACGGCTGGCGCGGCTGCATCCCGCCGATATTGCCGACATTCTCGAAGACCTGACCCCGGCGGACCGCGAGGCGGTGTTTGAGACCCTCGACGAGCAGGTGGCGGCGGATGCGCTGGAAGAAATCAATCCGCGGATGCAGGTATCCATCGTGGAATCGCTCGACTCCGACCGGGCCTCGGACATTCTGGAGGAGATGGATCCGGATGCGGCCGCCGATCTGCTGGCTGACCTTCCCGAAGAACGCTCGCAGGAAATTCTCCAGGGAATGCGGCCGGCCGACCGCAAGGAGGTCAGCAGCCTTCTGGAGTTCCGCGAAGACACCGCTGCCGGCCGCATGACCACCGACTTTATCGCGGTCACGCCCGACACCACCGCGGAAGGCGCAATCGACGCGCTGCGCAACTTCCAGGGCGGCATCGAAACCGTGAGCAGCATTTACGTGGTGGATACCGGCAAGATTCTGCTGGGCGCGATTCCGCTCTCGATACTGGCGGTGGTGCCTTCCGATGCGCAGGCCGCGGGCCTGATCGCCGATAAGCCTATCTCGTGCCATCTGGATACGAAGGAGAAAGAATTTGCCGAGCTGTTCGACAAGTACAATCTGCTTACGTTGCCGGTGGTGGATGACCACGGACGTCTGTGCGGCTTGATCACGGCGGACGACGTGATCAGCTTGTTGCGCAGCCAGATGTGATGGGATTGAAAGGTTATACCGCGGATATTTTCCGCGGAATAAAATCACAATAAATTATTTCGGAGGATGGTATGGCAGAAGTAAAGTTGGTGGTGGTATATCCCAGGCCGCTCGATGTGAGCACTTTCGATCGCGCGTACGAAAATGACCATTTACCCAAAGTGAAAACCTGGCTGGCCGGCGCTACGCGCGCTGTGGTCACGAAGATTCACGGAACCGCTGACGGAAGCACCGCGCCGTTTTACCGGATCGCGGAAATCTTCTTTCCCTCAATGGAGGCGTTGCAGGCTTGTGCCGCCACCCAGGGGGCCAAAGACGCCATGGCGCATGCGGTTTCGATCTCCGATGGCGGGCCGCCGTTGTTCATGGTTGGGGATTCGGAAACCATCTCATTCAAATAGGGACGTTGCTGGCGAAGAATGATTGTGGCTAGGCTCAATTTTTCGGGCGCGCAAAATCTATGGCGTACGGGGCTAGAAGATTTTGCCTTCGGCGATATCTCGCACCAGGGCCACGTCGGCTTCGAGAAAGTCATAGGTTGTTAGCTCGGGGCGATGGACCCAGCGAACATCTTTGAAGATGCGGTTCTCGACTTCGCCTGAGAACCGGTCTACCAGGTAAAACCGCAGCTCTACGGCGTTTCCGTTCTTATACTCGTGCTGCAGGCGGGCCACTTCGTCTCCGATGGTGGCGGCGATGCCCAGTTCCTCATCCAGCTCGCGCACCAGTGCGTTGCGCGGCTGCTCGCCGGTCTCTATCTTGCCGCCGGGAAATTCCCACTTGAGCGGCATGGGCTGG
>JBBSHD010000158.1:0-5690 GCA_038253455.1 Terriglobales bacterium
CGCCGCCGCGTCCGGCGCCACAACCGGCGCTTTTGCCGCCGCCGCTTTTGCCACGCGGGTTTTGGTCCGCGCCCTGGATCCGGTGATGCGGCTGGCCGCCATTATTTCTTCTCCCGGGCTTTGCCCTGCTCGGCCAGCTCGCGCTGGCGTCCAAAGGTCTGTACCCGGGCCACGTCTTTACGCAGGCCGCGAATTTTCTTGAGGCTCTCGGTCTGTCCCATCTTCATCTGGAACTTGAGACGAAAGAGCTGGTCGCTAAGCTCACCCTGCTTGGCCTTAAGCTCGACCGAAGTCAGGTTGCGAAATTTTTCCGATGGGTTCTCTTTGTTCTTTTTCATAAATTCACTTTCCCGCGTTTACTGCAGCAAAAATTATTCGACCCGGCAATGATTCAACCCAGTAATTATTCGACACCGTGGCGGGCCACAAACCGGGTCCGAAGCGGCAGCTTGTGCGACGCCAGGCGCATGGCCTCGGTGGCGTCGGCCAGGTTCACGCCTTCCATCTCAAACAGGATCTTGCCCGGCCGCACCACGGCCACCCAATGATCGGGCGCTCCCTTGCCTTTTCCCATACGGGTTTCAGCCGGCTTCTTGGTGACCGGCTTGTCGGGAAACAACCGCATCCAGACCTTGCCGCCGCGCTTGATGAAGCGGGTCATGGCGATACGGCTGGCCTCGATCTGGCGGTCGGTGATGTACCCGCACTCCATGACCTTGAGGCCGAAATCGCCGAACGCCAGCTCCGAGCCGCGCCAGGCCTTGCCTTTCATGCGTCCGCGCTGCTGCTTGCGGAACTTCACTTTTTTTGGCATCAACATAAAACGTTCCCCTGAATTCCTCGAATGTTCCGCGCCCGCCCCGTAGGCCGGCTGTGCGGGTTAGAAAGCTCCGGTAGTCTGGGGCTCGCGTTTCTTCTGCGGGAGAATCTCTCCCTTGTAAACCCAGCACTTGACGCCGATGACGCCATACGTGGTGCGCGCCTCGGTGAAGCCGTAATCAATATCAGCGCGCAGGGTGTGCAGCGGCAGGCGGCCCTGCAAGTACCATTCGGAGCGGGCAATTTCGTTGCCGTTCAGCCGGCCGGATACGCGGACCTTAATGCCTTTGCAGCCAAAGCGCAGTGCCGAATCCACCGATTTGCGCATGGCGCGGCGGAAGCCCACGCGTTTTTCCAGCTGCAGCGCGATTGATTCGGATACCAGCTGCGCGTCGAGCTCCGGCTTGTGCACTTCGAGGATGTCGAGAAACACTTCGCGCGAGCTGCGTTTCTGGATCTCCAGCTTGAGCTTATCGATCTCCACGCCCTTGCGCCCGATGATGATGCCGGGCCGCGCGGTGCGGACGATGATGCGCAGTTTATTGCCGGGACGCTCGATCTCGATCGAGCTGATGCCCGCGGCCTTGAGCTTTTCCTTCAGCTCGGCCTTGAGCTTCACGTCTTCCAGCAAAAGTTTGTCATAGCCGCGGACCACAAACCACCGTGACTTCCACGGCTTGGTGTAGCCCAATCGAAATCCGTAAGGATGGACTTTCTGTCCCATGGTTTCCCTTAACTCCGCTTGCCGCGGGGGTGAGCCTGCTTGAGTTTCGCGGTCTTGTTGCTGGCCGCGGCCTTGCTGGTGGTCTTGCCGGCGCTGCGTCCCGCTAAACCGCCGCGGGTGGCCGGGGCCTTCTCATCGCCCACCACGGTGGCAACATCGCTGGTGCCGTGGCGCTGGGCGAGCGTAATTTCCATGTGCGACATGCGGCGCTGGTAGCGAAACGCGCGTCCCTGCGGGGCCGGCCGGATGCGCTTCAGCCGCGGGCCTTCGTTGGCGATCGCGTTCTTGACGTAAAGATCGTCCACGTCAACGTCCAGGCCTTTTTCCTGCCCCAGGTAGTTGGCGTTTTCGATGGCCGAGCGCAGCAGCTTGTGAATGTCGGGGGCCACGCCTTTCTTGGTGAAGGCGAGGGTGGCCAGCGCGTCTTCGGCGCGGCGTCCTTTAATCATGTCGAGCACCAGCCGCGCCTTTTGCGGCGAGACCCTCATGAAGCGCGCTTTGGAGGTAAATTCCATGGTTTCTCCTTATGCCCGCGGCGGCGCAGCCGGCTTGGCCGTGGTTTCCACCGCGGCCTTCATCGAGTGGCCCTTGAAGGAACGGGTGGGGCTGAATTCGCCCAGCTTGTGTCCCACCATGTTTTCGGTGACATACACGGGAATGAATTTCTTCCCGTTGTGGACCGCAATGGTGTGTCCCACCATGTCAGGAATCACGGTTGAGCGGCGTGACCAGGTGCGGGTAACTTTCTTGTCGCCGCGCTGGTTCATGCCTTCGATTTTTTTTGCCAGGTGCCCATCGATGAATGGGCCTTTTTTTGTGGAACGCGCCATGTTTCTACTCTCTCCTGCTTCTTACCGCACTTTCAAAAAACTTTCCGCAACCGCCTGCTGAAATTCGGTGCCGTATTACTTGGACTTGCGGCTCACGATGAATTTGTCGGTCCGCTTGTTGTTGCGGGTCTTGTATCCCCGGGTAGGTTTTCCCCAGGGGGTTACGGGATGCCGTCCGCCGGAGGTCTTGCCTTCGCCGCCGCCGTGCGGATGATCGACCGGATTCATGACCACGCCGCGGTTAGTGGGACGCCTGCCCAGCCAGCGGGTGCGTCCCGCCTTGCCCAGCGAAACGTTTTCATGATCCACGTTGCTGACCTGACCGATGGTGGCCATGCATTCGACCAGAATCTTGCGGGTCTCGCCCGAGGGCAATTTAACCAGCGCGTATTCGCCTTCCTTGGCCACCAACTGGGCGGAGCCGCCGGCCGAGCGCACCATCTGCGCGCCTTTGCCGGGCTTCATCTCCAGGTTATGGATGGTGGTGCCGGGCGGAATGTTCTTGAGCGGCAGCGCGTTGCCGATGACGATGTCGGATTCCGGGCCGCTGACAATCTTCTGTCCCACGGTGAGGCCGACCGGCTGGATGATGTAGCGCTTCTCGCCATCCGCATAGCTCAGCAGGGCGATGCGCGCCGAACGGTTGGGATCGTACTCGATCGAAACCACGGTGGCGGGGACGCCGGTCTTGTCGCGCTTAAAATCCACGATGCGGATCTTGCGTTTATGCCCGCCGCCACGATGCCAGCTCGACAGGTCGCCGGTGTTCTTGCGGCCGCCGGTGCGCATCTTGGGTTCAGTCAGCGGCTTGTAAGGACGATTGGTGGTCAAATCGCTGTTGACCGTCGTGGTCTTAAAACGCTGGGTTGGCGTGGTCGGTCTAAAAGTTTTTATAGCCATATATTTCTCGTTTGCCGGATGAAACTTGGGTGTTGAAAATATCAGTCAATGGTTAATCAAAACTCGCTGCTTACATGTTCTGCGCGTATTCCGGCATCTTTTCGCCGGTGCGCAGGCGCACATAGGCCTTCTTCCAGTCCGAACGGTAGCCGGCAAACTTGCCCCGGCGGCGTTCCTTGCCTACGAAGTTGGCGGTGCGCACGTTGGCGACTTTCACTTTGAAAATCGTCTGCACCGCTTCCTTGACCTCGGTCTTGGTCGCCTTCGACGCCACTTCAAACACCAGCGTGCCTTCGCGTTCCTTGACGTCGGTGCCCTTTTCCGTAATCAGCGGGCGGCGGATGATCTGGTATGCCGATTTCATTTACGCCTCCTCCTCTTGCGAGCGGCGGCGCGGCGCCGATGATTTCAACGTGGCCTGCAGGGTCTCGAGCGCGGGCAAGGAAAATATGGCGCGATCGAAACGCAGCAGGTGATATGGATGCACCTGGTTGCCGCGCACCAGCTCGACCTTGGCCAGGTTGCGCGAGCTCAGCTCCAGGTTGCGGTTCTCGACTTTATTGCTTTCCACCAGCAGGGTGGTCTTGCTGGCGTCGAGCGAGTTCAGCGTACGGCGAAACTGGCGCGCGTTGATCTTGTCGAGCTCGAAGTTTTCCACCACCGTGAGCTTGCCGTCGGCCAGCTTGGCGGCCAGGGCGGAGCGCAGCGCGCCCAGCAATTTCTTGCGGGGAAACTGGTAATCGTAGGAGCGCGGCTGCGGCCCGTGCACGGTGCCGCCGTGCCGCCACAGTGGCGAACGGATGGAGCCGACGCGCGCGCGTCCCGTGCCCTTCTGCTTCCACAGCTTGCGGCCGGCGCCGCTGACCAGCTTCTTGTTCTTGGTGGCGTGGGTCCCGGCGCGTCCGGCGGCGCGGTAATGCTTCACCGCCTCCCACAGCAGGTCCTGGTTGACCGCGCCAAAAACTTCATCGGCCAGCTCCAGGGTGCCTACCTTTTTTCCCGTTAGATCAATTACGTCGATGTTTGCCATATAGGTCTCGTTAGGTTGCTGAGCTGCGATTATTTCTTCTTGCCGGCGGAAGCTTTCTTGGCCGCCTTCAACGGATCCAGGGTTCCGGCTCCGGCAAACCCGCGGCGCTCGCGCGGCGGTTTCTTGGCTTTCTGAATCAGGATGTAACCATCTTTCGGTCCCGGCACCGCGCCTTCGACCATCAGCAGGTTCTCATCGAGATCCATGCCCACGATGCGCAGGTTACGGACCGTGACCCGATCGGTGCCCATGTGTCCCGCCATGCGCATGCCCTTAAACACGCGCGACGGGAAGGCCGATGATCCGATGGAGCCCGACTTCTGGAACATGGAACCATGGCTGGCGGCGCCGCCGCGGAAGTGATGCCGCTTTACCACTCCGGCAAAACCGCGGCCCTTGCTGGTTCCGACCACGTCCACAAATCGGTCGCCTTCGAAGATGTCGACCAGGACCTTATCGCCTACTTTCACGCCCTGATTTTTGGTCTCGCCCTCGGCGCCATCGCCATCTCTTTCTTTATCTTTGGCGGCAGCCGGCCCTTCGGCGAGAATGGGAAACTCGCGCATGAATTTCACCGGCGGCAGGTTGTGCTTGGCGAAGTGCCCGCCCATGGCCTTGTTGATGCGCGCGCTCTTGACGAACTCGACCAGGCCAAGCTGCGCGGATTCATAGCCATCCTTGCCCGCCGACTTCTTCTGGGTGACCACGCAGGGACCGGCTTGCAGCACGGTAATCGGCCGCACGTCGCCCTTGTCGTCAAACATCTGCGCCATCCCGACTTTCTTTCCCAAAATTCCGCTAACCATTTGCCGCTCCTCAATTCCCGAACTTCAAACCACGAATGCGCCGCGCCCTCGTTCTACTTGTGTTCTTTGCCGAACGCCTTGATTTCCACGTCAACTCCGGCGGGCAGGTCGAGCTTCATCAGGGCATCGAGCGTCTGCTGGGTGGGCTCGAGAATATCGAGCAGGCGCTTGTGGGTGCGGATTTCGAAGGCCTCGCGCGATTTCTTGTCCACGTGCGGCGACCGCAGCACGCAGTACTTGTTCTTCACCGTGGGCAGCGGAATAGGGCCGGCAATCTGCGCCCCGGTACGCTTGGCGGTGTCCACGATCTCGCTGGTGGATTGGTCGAGCACGCGGTAGTCATAGGCCTTCAACCGGATTCGAATTCTTTGTCCTACCATCTTTTGTTTCTCATTTCGCTCCTCAACCGGCCCTGGGGGCTGTTGAGAAAAAGATCAGGCGGATGGTTTCCGCATGGATAAAAATTTCTTTACTTGATGATCTCGCTGATGGTGCCGGCCCCCACCGTGCGTCCGCCTTCGCGGATGGCAAAGCGCAGGCCCTTTTCCATGGCCACCGGCGTGATCAGCTCGATCACCAGC
>JBBSHD010000159.1:0-5678 GCA_038253455.1 Terriglobales bacterium
GCATCCGGTCGGCCCCGCGCGACCTGCTGCAGGCCACCGGCGCCCACTTTGTGGAGATGGAGCATCCCGACCACTGCTGCGGCAGCGCCGGCGCCTACAACGTGATTGAGACCGAGCTTTCCATGCAGATACTCGATGGACGTATGGCGGATGTGGCCCAGAGCAAAGCCGAAGTCGTGGTGACCGCCAACCCCGGCTGCATGCTGCAGCTCCAGGCTGGATGCAAGCGCAAGGGGATCAACGTCACGGTCATGCACGTCATCGAAGTGCTCGACGCCTGCTATCCGCAAAGGTAGCCGGCCGGTATTATCCGGCCCAGGCTATTGCTTGCGTTTCTCGTATTTGGCGAAAGCAGACTTCACCTCCGCCACCTTCACCGGATGCACGTCGGTACACCGGTGCGCCACGCCGTCCAGGTCGTTCTGTATCTGGCCCATGACCGCCTTCAGCTCCAGGTCGGCCACCTCCTGCTGGCAGAAGCCCCAGCCGTCAGGCTGGCGCTGGTAAACGTACATTACAAATCGCTTGCCGATGTCATGTTCCGCCTTGGCCCCAAAGTGTTTGGGATCGAAGACGGAGATGAACCCGAACCGCGAACCGGTATCGTTGACGAAGACCGGGCCGGGAACTTCCTCTTCAAAATATTTCGGATCGCAGGTTGCACACGAAGAATCGGCGCTCCCATTCTTTTCGAGGTCGGCGGAAAATTTCAGGCGCAGTGCGTCTTCCACCGGCGGATAAACCTCGGTAAGCCCTCCGGTCATTAAATCCAGCATCTCCAGGCGCGCGGAATGAATGGCATGCGAGTGCACCATGTTCTCTTCCATCAAAACGCGGCTGTCGTCGAGCTGTGCCAGCGGCCATCCCATCACTACCTGGCTGACCCAGAGTTCGGAGTTGAGCACCACCGTACATCCCGCCGAGGGATTGATGCGCGTGGTGAACAGCACGTCTCCACCCTGCTCGGATAGTCCCATGACCGCTCCAAAACAAATTCCGGAAACTTCCGCCTGCGGGTCGGAATCCCTCGCGGTGGAAAAAATCAGACGGCGGGCAAGTTTCTTGCTGGTCCGGTCAAAAAGAACAACATGGAAAGGAGGCCCTAACTTCGCATTCTCGCCCGCGGTGGGATAAACCAGGGCGATGGTGGTGCCGATTTCTGCGGCCCGGCCGGAGGCGACATTGGCTTCGAGCTCCGGCTCGCTGAACGCTTTTAGAGGAATGCCATAATTGTTCAGGACCTCGCGAAACGTCTCCGCGTGCGCGGACCCGGCCAGTAAGATTGCCAATGCTATAAAGAGTGTGCCCCGTTTCATAAATCCTCCCATGAATGCAGCCGTTGGAGCGGCCCGGCCTCGATCGTTCCCGGACCCTCGAATTTCCCGGCTATTTTCAAGTGTAACGCCTCACTTGTCAGGCGTGCAGCACGGCGTCCAGGGTTTTGGCCAGCTCTTCGGAAGAGTGCACCGGTGGACGGCAGGCAAAACCCGCGCACACCACCGCGACCGCCTGATTCCCGGCCACGGCGGGCAGCAAGGGGATGGTTTCCGCCAGAGCGGGCGGCAGATTTTGCGCCACGGCTTCACCGGCGCGCAGTCTTACCACCGATTTGTTTAACGCAAAGGGCGCCACCGCTGCCCGGTATAAAGCGTCGCAGGCTTCGCCGTCCCCGGTCACGACCACCTGCACCGGCGGGTTCAGGTAGAGGACCAGCGCGATCCCGTAGGTTCCGGCAAACATGCCATACTGGCCGGCCACCCCGCCGAAGGCATTGAGCGTCGCTTCCGCCTTCTGCCGGTAGCTTTCCTCGTGGGTCAGAAAGAACAATCGCATCAGAGCAATGGCGGCCGCCGGATTTCCCGCCGGGGTGGGCGAATCCTGCAAGGCTTTGCGCGGAGTGTTCAGTACACCGATCAATTCCACGGTATTTTGCTCGACATCGAAAAATCCGCCCGCCGCGTTATCGAAGAAGCGCTCCACCATGGCATCAACTATGTCCTGCGCAAACTTGAAGTAGGCGAGGGCCGAGGTGCATTCGTACGCATCGAGGCAGGCGATCGCCAGCAGCGCGTAGTCGTCGAGCACCCCCCGCACCCGGCGCGCCGATTCTCCTTTTGTTCCGACGGCCACATGGGCCAGGCCCGCAGCCTTGTCCCAGGCTTGCGAGAGAATGCGGTCCAGCGAGCGCAACCCGAAAACCCGCGCATCATCCAAACCCAATACTTTGCCGGCCTCGAGATATGCGGAGATGCACATCGCATTCCAACCGGCGTACACCGTCTGATCGATGAAGGGAAGCGGGCGGCGCCCGCGTTCGGCGTACAACTTGTCTTTCGCCTGGCGCAAGATCGCCTCCACTTCGGCCACCGGACGCTGCGTCCGCGACGCGATCTGGGCCGCCGGCTCGGCTATGTGCAGAACATTTTTGTACGGGTTGTGGTGCATGGGCCCGCGTTCCTCGATGCCGTAGTGCGCCAGCGCCATCTCCGCTTCTTCGGCGCTGAGCACGGCCCGAGCCTCGGCCTGCGTCCAGGTAAAGTAGTCGCCGTCGTCGTCCAGCGAAATATCGGCGTCCTGCGACGCGTAAAAACCGCCGTGCTCGCGATCACTCAGCCATGCGTCCATCCAGCGGATGATGTCTCGCGCCACCTCGGCGAAGTAAGGGTTGCGCGTCACCTGGAAAGCGCGCACGTAGTTTTTCAGCAGCTCTGAGTTGTCGTACGCCATCTTCTCGAAATGGGGGACACCCCAATGCTCATCCACCGAGTAGCGATGGAATCCGCCGCCGATATGGTCGTACACCCCGCCTTGCGCCATGCTGTTGAGGGTCTTGGAGACCACGTTTTCCAACTGGGCATCACCGCTGCGGGCGTAGAAGTCGAGAATCAAATCCACCGCCGAGGCGTGGGGGAACTTGGGCGCCGATCCAAACCCGCCGTTTACCGGATCAAACGTCTGCACCGCCGAAGCCATGATCTGTTCGACGATCTGCGGGGAAATTTTGCCCGCGCGTCCGGCAAAGGTTTCCGCCTGGGTCATGGCGCGCACCACGCTGGCCGCGGATTCCTCGACATCTTTCTGGCGCTCGCGAAACGCGCGCACCACTCCCGAGAGAACGGATTTGAAGCCGGCGCGCCCGTAGCGGTCGTCGGGTGGGAAATAAGTTCCGCCAAAAAAAGGCCGCCCGTCCGGCGTGAGAAACGCGGTCAGCGGCCACCCGCCCTGCCCGCTGATCGCCGACACCGCCGCCTGGTAGCGGCTATCCACGTCGGGCCGCTCATCGCGATCCACCTTCATGGCGATGAAGTGCTCGTTGATGAGGGCGGCAACCTCCGGCGACTCATACGACTCGCGGTCCATGACGTGGCACCAGTGGCACCACACCGCGCCGATATCCAGCAGAATGGGCTTGTCCTCGCGCGCCGCCCGCGCAAAAACTTCCGGGCCCCACTCATGCCAGTGGATGGGCTGGTGCATGGCTGAACGCAAGTAGGCCGATGTAGCCTGGTGCAGGGTGTTGGAAGGTGAATCCATGAGGGTCCTTTTTTTTTGAGGCTATCGCTGGTAATTTAATTTTGAAATAAAGATCTCAGCCCGCCATCAGCTTCCGGGCGATGTGCAGGTAAACTTCCACCGCCTCGTGCAACTGTTGGCGCGAAATATATTCGCCGTTGGTATGCGCGACATGGATCGAGCCGGGCCCGCATAAAACCGGCTTCCCCCAATTGCCCAGCGAGGGAATGTCGGTGGTGTAGGCGGCCATCATGGTGGGCAGTCCTTCCACGGTTTCCAGTTCCATGAACGGGATCTCCAGCATGAACTCGATCTCCGCCAGGCTGCCGGCGGTTTGCAGAATATCGGCGCGCAGTTGCTCGGAGCTGCCCACCAGCCGGTATAACAACTGAGCCCGCGCGTAATCGGGAATCACGTTGGGCGCCCGGCCGCCTTCGATGGAGCCGATGTTGAAGTCGGTTGCGCCAAATGTCGGATCTTGCGGCAGTTTCATCTCCCGCAGCCGGGTCAGCGCCTGCACCAGCTTATCGATCGCCGATTCCCCGATGTGAGGATAAGCCGAGTGCGCCATCTTTCCCGAGGCGGTGACCTGCACCCGCAGCGTTCCCTTGGAGGCGATGGCCATGCAATTCTCGGTGGGCTCGCCGTTGATCAGGAAGCGCGATCCGCAGGGTTGCTGGTTGGCGGTCTCCGCCCCCTGGCTGTCGCGCTCTTCTCCCACCACCAAGAGCAGCCCGGCGAGAATGCTCTGTTCGCGCAGCTTGAGCACGGCGGCAATCTGCGCGGCGATAATTCCCTTGGCGTCGCAGGCCCCGCGCCCGTAGATGTTCTGCGCATCTTCCGACGATGGAATGTGCGGCGGCACGATGTCCATGTGAGTGGAAAAAACCACGGCGGGCGAAGGCTCGTGCGGCGGCAGCGCCAGAACGTTAAAGCGTTGCGCGCTGCCTCCGGCGGCAAGGGGGACAGGCATGCGGCGGGTGGCAAAACCCATGCCGGTCAAAGCGGTGAACAAAAACTCGCCCACCCGGCCCTCGTTGCCGGTAATGGATTCGATATCAATCAGCCTGCGGGTGAAGTCAAAAATATCCATCGCTGGGTAAGATTCTAACCGCTGGGAAGAGTATGCACCCGGGAACGCCGGGTGGCGGCTGCGGGTAAACTAAACTGCGATGCCCGGAGACATCAAATCGTTCTTCATCCCCGGCCCGCAGGGCCAGCTTGAAGCGCTGCTCAATTCCGGCGCCGCCGATGCTACGCATACCGCGCTGGTCTGCCACCCCCATCCTCTGCACGGAGGCACCGTGCACAACAAGGTGGTGTACAACACCATGAAGGCGCTCAGCGCGCGGGGCTTTCCGGTATTGCGTTTCAACTTTCGCGCCGCCGGCCTCAGTCAGGGCATGCATGATGAAGGCCGGGGCGAGGTGGACGATGCCCGCGCCGCCCTCGACTGGCTGCATAGCGAACTTCATCTGCCCATCATCGCCGCCGGATTTTCTTTCGGCTCCGCGGTGGTGCTTCGCGCATCATGCGGCGATTCGCGGGTACACGGCTGCATCAGCCTGGGGACGCCGGTCGTCGTGGACCATCGCACCTACACCTACGGATTCCTCAAGACATGCTCGATGCCCAAGCTGTTCATCAGCGGATCGCGTGACCACTTCAGTCCCGAGCCCGAGCTGCGAAGCATCGTGGCAGGCGCGGCCCCGCCCAAACATCTGGTGGTGATCGAGGGCGCCGACCATTTTTTCGTTGGAAAATTGGAGCAGTTGCGCCAGGAGATCGACTCCTGGCTTAGCGCTACCGTGAAAGCTTCCTGATCATGACCGAGTCGTCCCAGGCCCCAGGCATGCGGCACAGCGCCCGCCAGATATGGGATTTCGCGATGCAAACCGCCAGCGTTTCACAGGCCTTCGCGCGCAACGTGGAATATTCGCGCGGGGTTTTGCGGGTGGCCGACGATCTTTTCAACCTGGCCAACTACCGCAAGGTAATGGCAATTTCGATGGGCAAGGCCGCGCACACCATGGCGGCCGCTTTGTCCGGCCAAACCGGAAGCCTGGTTGGCGGGATCGTGGCCGGGGTTGAATCCTGGTTTGAATCCAACGTTGAGACCAAGGTTGAGTCCAGTGGCGATCGCGGCGCTGGATCGCAACCCATGC
>JBBSHD010000160.1:0-5642 GCA_038253455.1 Terriglobales bacterium
ACGCGGACGCGGAGCAATTCAAGGCCATCCTCGCCGCCGAGATTATCAAGGCGGTCGACCGGGAGCGCCTGACCGTGCGCGCCGCGCACCGGCGTACCGGTATCGCCGCAGCCGATTTCTCCCGCATCCGCAACGCGAACCTTGGCCGCTTTACTGTCGATCGCCTTATGTCAATCCTTAACCTCCTCGGGTCGCGCGTGGAAGTGAAAGTCCGTGTGCGTCCTGCCGCGGTACATGAGGCGCATGGGTAAGGCGCGGCCGTCTGCCGGGAGCTACGTGGAACCAACGTCTGAAGATGTCAAGGAAGTCTACGTCCGGTTTGGCCTGGCATATTACCTTGCGGGGGCGCTCCATCGTGGTCTTTGCAATTTTTATTGCTTTTCTCAAACAGGCATTTAGATTCTGCGCTTCAGTCGAGAGATTTTGGTCAAAAGTGGGGGGAGGATCATGGCGATGGTGGGGAGCCAAGCGAAACGGTTGCCGCCATCGAATTGCCGGGGTTGCCAAAATTGGCGGGTTCACGCCTATTCGTAACGCAGGGCCTCGATGGGATTCATGCGTGCCGCCTTCAGCGCCGGCCAGAATCCTGAGGTCACCCCGACGATCGCCAGCACCGCAAACGAAATCAGCATCACCGGCAGCGACGTGCGCAGGAAGATGTCGCCTTCATGATTGGCGGTCTTATAAAACTCGCTGTACAGCGGCATGGGAGGGATGATGGCGGCGATGATCATGGCCATGACCATGCCTACCGCTCCGCCGACGCAGGTCAGCACCAGGGATTCCGACAAAAATTGGATGAGCAAGTGGCGCGGCCGGGCGCCGATGGCCTTGCGCAGGCCGATTTCGCGAGTGCGCTCGGTCACCGACACCAGCATGATGTTCATGACGCCGACCCCGCCCACGCCCAGGGTCAGGGCGCCAATCACTCCCAGCAGCACATCGAGCGCGAGGGTAAACAAGCGCAGTTCGCGGCCATTCTCAATGGTGTCCCATTCCGGCGTGGCCTTTTCATCTTTGGGATTAAAGTGGTGGCGCCGCGCCAGCACCTCGCGCACCGCCATCATGGCCTGTTTGTTCATCGCGGGATCAACCGGCTGGAAGACGATCATGTCAGGATCGCGCTGGTTGATCAGCAGCGGCAGGGTGGAATGCGGCACAAAAACATTTTCATTGTCGGTGCCGTTGTTGGATGAATCCTGGATCTTGTTGCGCAGCAGGCCAATGATCTGAAACTGCAGGCCGTTAACCTGGACGGTTTGTCCCACCGGCGGAGCGCCGGCAAAAACTTTTTTGGCGGCCAGCGGGCCGATGATCATCACCCGCCGCTGTTCGGTAAAATCATTTTCTTCAAAGTAGCGGCCTTCTTCCACGTCGAGGCGGCGCATGGCGCCGTAGGGGAATTCGATTCCCTTGGCCTGGATGGAAACCACCCGGGTCCCGGTCTTGATCGCGACGTTGAAATCGCTTTCCGCGCTTACCGCTTTGAGCAGAGGCACTTCGTCGCGTACCGCCTGCACGTCTTCCAGCTTGTATGACACCCGCTTGCCGGCGCGCTGGCCGCCGGCCTGCATGCTGGTCTGGCCTCCCCAGATCATGATCACGTTGTTGCCGATACCCATGAAGGCGCTGAACACGCTCTTCCCCAACCCGTTTCCATAAGCCAGCAGCAGCACCACCGACGCCAGGCCCCAGACGATGCCCAGCATGGTCAGCAATGACCGCGTGCGGTTGCGCATCAGTGATACCCAGCCTTCGATCAGGGTTTGCTTCATCTCGTTCCTCTTCCGGCTTGCGTGCTCATTCGCTGCGTAAACATTCGATGGGGGTCAGCTCCGCCGCGCGGGCCGCGGGATACATACCCGCAGTCAGCGTGATCAGGGCCAGTGTGATCACAGAGGCAACCAGCGCCGCCGGCACCACCACCCGGGCGGGTATGAAATCGGGCAGAGGCACCATCGACAATAGCTTGCAGACGCCCAGGCCGATCGCCAGGCCGGCCGTCCCGCTCACCACCGTGATGATCGCGGATTCGGTAAAAAACTGCCGGGAAATATCAGCTGCGGTCGCTCCCATGGCCTTGCGCACTCCGATCTCGCGGGTGCGCTCGGTGACCGATACCAGCATGATATTCATGACGCCGATACCGCCCAGGCACAGGGTCACGATGGCCACGGCGCCGAAAAACAGCGTCATCACGTCAAATACACGCTTCAGCAATCGTGAGCCCTCCATGGTGTTCCAGATAAACAGCGCGTCTTTGTCAGTGGGCTCGAAATGATGGACCCGGCCGAGGACCCTCCGCACCTGCAGCACCGCTGCTTCATGCTCGTCGGGGTCGCCCACTTCAATGGCGAGGTTGTTGATAAAACCCTTGGGCAGGGTGTCTCCGTTGCGCCGGGTCCTGGGTGGAAAATCACGGGCCATTGACGAATAGGGGACAAACAGTTGGGTATTGTCCGGGCCATTTCCATAGCTGCCATTCTGTTTTTTCTTATCCAGAGCGCCGATAACGAGATAGGGGACTCCCGCCATCATGAGCGTGGCCCCAATCGCGGGCTTGCCGGGATAGAGCTGCTGGCGCGCTTCCGAGCCCAGCACCACGACGCGGTTGGAGTCGCGCTCATCCTGATCGATCATGGGGCGTCCTTCGGAAATCGTGAGCGAGCGGAAGTCCTGGTATTGCGGCCATACCCCTCTGACTGGGCGGCTGGCGGCGTTGAATTCGCTGACTTCGGGAATGCCGCGCATGAGCTCGGCGCTGACATTCCTGATGCGAAAACATTCTTTCTGAATCAGGCGCGCGTCTTCCACGGTCAGCATGATGTTTCGTCCCGCCGCCAGGCCGCCGGATTGCGCGCTGGTTCTTCCTCCCCAGATGACTACCAGGTCGGTGCCAATGGTTTTCAAGTTCTTGGCCTGGTCGCGGCTGAAACCCACGCCCAGCCCGACCAGCAGGATCACCGAGATGATTCCCCACGCAATTCCGAACATGGTGAGGAAGCTGCGCATCTTGTGGGCCAGCAATGTGGAAAATGTCTGGCGGAAGACCTCTCTGGCATTCATGCGTTCTCGATCCCTGGAATTTCGAACAACCGCGCGCGGCCATTCGCCAACATACCGATAGACTGGCCGCCGACGCAAAAAGTAAGCATCACAAAGGATTATTGTGGGCGGCTTTCGAGAAAATGCCGCCGCCGCAAACGTAATATGATGATTAATACGCAATCGCGGCCACACAGGTTCAATGATCGGCGGTGGCGCCACCGGCCTTGATGAGCTCATTTCTGGCGGATGGACTCTGCAATCCCCGGACCAGCAATTGTCGTAAGGAATCAGAGATATGGCTATGGATTCGGAAGAAGCCGAGCAATTTCCCCGGTTCGAGCTCAGCGCCGACGAAAACGTCTGCCTGATCGCCTCGCACATTGCTGCCGGCCGGTGGATGCAGATCAGCATGGATGAGCCCCAGGCGCTAACCTGGTTTCTGCATTTTCTGCAAAGCTTGAGGGGAGAGCCTTCCGAGGCGGTGCTGGCTATCTACACCATGACCCGCAGCATATTAATGGCGCATCACAAGACCGATTTCCTGGGGATCCAACTGCAGCCGCCATTTCTCGAATTTGCCAGAACCAATACCGAAAAACTGGCCAATGCTCTGCGCGACCGCCAGGAAAAAGGTTTTAAGGCCGAATGGCAGGAGATCTTCAGCCCGGGGTGGTACGACCGCCAGCCCGAACACATTATCATCACTTACGACGGGGGGCCGGGAGACTCGCGTGATTCGGCTCTGGTCATGCATGCGCCGGACGCCGAAAGCAGCGTCCACGCCGAGTACTGGTATCTTTTTTACCAGTTTGGCCGGGACTGGAGATTAGGACGGCAATTAAAGGAGCAAGCCGGAGTCAACGGAAAATTCTACGACTGCCTGGAAGTCGTGCCCCCGGTGGGCGCGGCAAAATTCATCTACTTCGATATCACTGAGCGCGTGCTGCATTCCACTCGTCCGGTTTGAACCGCCGGGAGGTAATGTTGAGGATGTGATTTGGTGGGCAGTGCAGGACTCGAACCTGCGGCCTTCTCGGTGTAAGCGAGACGCTCTAACCAACTGAGCTAACCGCCCCTTTCGCTTGTTGCGGACGCGCGAAGCCAAACAATATCAGTACTTGAATACTAAATCATCGTGCCTATCGCGGGGACTTCGGCCTTTTCGGGCGTAAAATCAAAGTTTGCGTTTTTATCCCTTCATAAAGCCTTATATGCCTATTTGCAAACCACTGACGCTGGTCTTATGCATAATGCTTTTTTCCCCAGCGCTATTGTCCCAATCCACTCCTGAGGCGCTCATCCAGCAAAAACATTTCAAGCGGGCGCGCGCGATGGCGGAGCGCAGCCTGGCGGCAAATCCCAAAGACGCCGCAGCGATGGTCGCGCTGGCAAGTATTGAGGCGGAATATAAAAACAATGATGCCGCCATCAGCCTGGCAAGCCGGGCCGTAGCCCTGCAACCGGGGAATGCGCAGGCCCACGCTACCCTGGCCGAGGGCTACGGACAAAAGGCCGAAGGAAACATCGGCATGTTCGAGAAAATGCGCCTGGGCCGCCTGTTCAAGAAGGAAGTGGACCAGGCGCTTTCGCTTGACCCTAAGAACGCCTACGCCCTTTGGGGAATGATGATTTTCAGCCTGGAAGCGCCCGCGATGATGGGCGGCAACAAATCCAAAGCGGTGGGGTTCGCCGACCGCATCATGGCGGTTGATCATGACCGCGGTTATCTCGCCCACGAAGAGCTGGCCCAGCGCAACCACAACCCCGACAAACTTGCGGCGTTGCTAAAGAAGGCGGTGGAAACCGATCCTCACTCTTATGACGCGCTGGTCCGTCTTGCCGGTTTCTATGTCAGCGGCAAATCCAAGGACCTCGCCCAGGCCGCCAGCCTGGCATTGCGCGCCGTCCAGATCGACAAGGGCCGCGCTGAGACCTACGACGTTCTCGCCCGCATCTACGCCCAGGAAGAGAAATGGCAGGACCTCGACCGGCTGATGCAGACCGCGGAGCGCGCCGTCCCCGATGACCTTACCCCGTATTACCAGGCGGCGCGCGTGTTGCTGGATACCGGCAAGGACAACGCCCGGGCGGAGAAGTATTTCCGCAAATATCTAACCCAGGATGCGGAGCCGGGCAATCCCAAGCCGGCGCATGTTCACTGGCGATTGGGGTTGATCCTCGAAAAAGAAGGCGATCGCGCACAGGCGATCAAAGAATTGGAAACCGCGGTGAAGTTGATGCCGGAATTAAAACCGGCGACCGATGATCTGAAAAGAATCAAATTCTGATGAGAGCGAGAATCGAAATGACGAGATGGTCGAAAGCGGTGGTGGTCGCGGTGTTGATCAGCGGTTATGCCCTGGCAGACGGCGGGCTGCGGTCGAGCGCGGCGCAAGGTCCAGCGGCGGGCAGTTCCGCTCCCAATGGGGCGGCCACAGTACCCATCAATGCATGGCGCTCCGCGGCGGAAAGAGGCCAGAGTTCGGCGCTGTCAGGGTTCTATTCGAACGAGCCGGCGGTGCCCCGCGGGGGGGGGGAGCCAGACCATTTACCGCTCGCCCCAAAAAAATGCGTATTGGAAGGGGCCAAGGCCA
>JBBSHD010000161.1:0-5633 GCA_038253455.1 Terriglobales bacterium
CCAGCGAGTAGCCGGCCAGGCGGTGCGCGATCTGCATCACCTGTTCCTGGTACACGATGACCCCCAGGGTCTCTTTCAAAATCTCTTCCAGCTCCGGCAATTCGTATTGCACCTTGCGGCGGCCATGCTTGCGCTCGATGAAGTCATCGATCATTCCGCCCTGGATCGGCCCCGGCCGGTACAGCGCGTTCAGCGCGGTCAGATCCTCAACGCTCACCGGACGGTAACGGCGCAGCACGTCGCGCATCCCCTGCGATTCGAACTGGAACACCCCTGAGGTCAGGGCGCGGTGAAACACTTTTTCGTACGTCTCCTGGTCGTCCAGGGGAATGGTGCTGAGATCGAGCGGCTCCCCGCGCCTTGCCAGGATCAGTTTCAGCGCATCGTCGAGCACGGTGAGCGTGGTCAGCCCCAGGAAATCCATCTTCAGCAGGCCCAGTTTTTCCACGGCCTTCATGTCGAAGGCGGTAACGATTTCCCCGTTCTTTGTCTTGTGCAGAGGCACCAGGTCGGTCAGCGGAATCGGGGAGATCACGACCCCGGCGGCATGTACCCCGGCGTTGCGCACCAGGCCCTCGAGGCGTTGCGCGGTGTCGATCAACGCGCGCACCTGGGGCTCGCTCTCGTATGCGGTCTTGAGTGGCCCGGATTCACTCAACGCCTTGGGAATGGTGATGCCCAGGGTGAGCGGAAGCATCTTGGCAATGCGATCAACGTCGTTGTAGGGAATGTCCATGGCGCGGCCCACATCCTTGATCGCCGCCTTGGCCGCCATGGTGCCGAAGGTGATGATCTGCGCTACCTGGTCACGGCCATATTTTTGGGTCACATAGTCGATGACTTCACCGCGCCGGTTCATGCAGAAATCGATATCAATATCGGGCATCGAGACCCGTTCGGGATTGAGGAAGCGCTCGAACAGCAGCTCGTGCTGCAGCGGATCAAGGTCGGTGATGCCCATCGCATACGACACCAGGGAGCCCGCCGCCGATCCCCTGCCCGGGCCCACCGGAATATCTTTCTCCTTCGCGTAGCGAATGAAATCCCACACGATCAGGAAGTATCCGGAAAACTTCATCTGCCGGATGATGTCGATCTCGCACGATAACCGTTGGGTGTAATCGGAAATTGGTTTCTTCAGGGTCAAGCTGCCGCGCGCCTGCAGGTCCTGCAAGGTGCGCATGCGTGCCGCGAACCCCTCGCGCGCCACATGCTCAAAATAATCATCCAGCGTGTACTCCGGGGGCACGTCAAAATGAGGAAAGGGATTGTGCACCTTTTCCATCTTGATGCTGCAGCGTTCCGCGATGTCAACGGTCCGGGAAAGCACGTCGGGAGTGTCGCCGAAGAGCCGCTGCATCTCCTCATGGCTCTTGATGAAGAACTGGTCCCCGTGAAACTTCAGCCGGTTGGTGTCCTGAATGGATTTCCCGGTCTGCACGCATAGCAGTACATCGTGCGCGGGCGCGTCATCCTGGCAAAGATAGTGGCTGTCGTTGGTGGCCACCATGGGAATGCCGATATCTTTTTCGAGGCGCATCAGGTCGAGACGGATGCGGTGTTCCTCATCCAGGCCCTGGTCCTGGATTTCGAGAAAGAAATTGTCCTTCCCGAAAATGTCCTGGTAGGAGCCCGCGACCTGGCGTGCGGTGTCGTAGTTGCCGTCCAGCAATTTCTCGCACAACTCGCCCGCCAGGCAGCCGGAAAGCCCGATCAATCCTCGCGAATGTTCCGCCAAAAATTTCTTACTCACCCGCGGTTTGTAATAGAACCCCCGCAGCGAAGCCTCGGAGGTGATCTTTACCAGGTTGCGATAACCTTCGTCGTTTTCCGCCAGTACCAGCAGGTGGTTATATTTATCGCCTTCCGGCGGCGCCGTATGGTCATCGTTCTTGCAGATATAAAGCTCGCAGCCCACGATGGGCTTGATGCCGTGAGCGCGGGCGGCATGCACGAAATGGACCGCCCCAAAAATATTGCCGTGGTCGGTCATCGCCACCGCTGGCTGCCCCAGCGCCGCCGCGCGAGTCACGAGTTTCTCCACGTCGCAGGCGCCGTCAAGCAGAGAAAAATGAGAATGTAAGTGGAGATGGACGAAGGGGTCTGGCATCGGGGTCAACCCATTTTAAACGATTCGGGAAGCCAGGGATTACCACTCAAAAGTATTGTTATTTGTTAAGTGGAAAGGAGTGGCGGCAGCGCAGGGCCTGCTAAAGAGAAAGTGGAAGCTCAGATCGCGGCAGGATCCCCGCTACCCCACGGGATGGGAACCGCGCTCGCGCAGGTTGCGCGGAAGCTTTTCATAAATCGCGCCAAAACCGCCGTTGGAAAGAATCGCGATTACATCACCCGCGGCCAGTTCTTTGGAAATCACTTCGACGATGGCATCGGCGTCGGCCATCTCGCGCGCCTTGCCGCCAATCATTTCGATGACCGCCGCGGTCGATAGCCGTTCGCCTTCGGGAATGGCCCCCGCGTTGAACACGCTTGCCAGCACCACCTTGTCGGCTATTGCCAGGCTCTCTGCCAGTTGGGTTTCAAAAACCTTGCGACGCAGGGTATTGGACCTGGGCTCGCACACCGCCCACAGCCGCGCTTCAGGATACCGCGCCCGCAGCGCCTTCAACGTGGCTGCAATCGCCGTGGGATGGTGGGCGAAATCGTCGATGATCGTGATTCCATCGACCTCGGCAGTCACTTCCAGGCGGCGCTTTACGCTCTTGAACGATGCCAGCGCCTTCGCGATCACAGCAACGCTGATGCCATGGTGGGCCGCCATCGCCGCTGCCGCGGTGGCATTGAGCACGTTGTAATCCCCGCCCAGGGGAAATTCAAAAGCTCCCCACGGCTTGCCCTGCCGCAGCACCTGCCAGGCGCTGCGTTCCCGCTCCAGCCGCAGCTCGGCGATTCGCCAGTCTGCGCCCTCATACAAGCCGTAGCGCTCGACCGCGCAAAAGGCTTTTTGCAGGCATTCGTCCAGCGCCGGTTGCTTAGGGTCCTGCCACGCGATGATCCGGCCGCGCCGGGGCACCAGGTTTACCAGCCGCTTGAACGCCGTCTTTACCGATTCCAGGTCGGGATAAATATCCGCATGATCGAATTCCACCGAGGTCAGAACCAGGCTGTCGGGAAGGTAATGCAAAAACTTCGGTCCCTTATCGAAGAAGGCAGTATCGTATTCGTCGCCTTCGAGGATGAAGTCAACGCCCTCACGCAGCCCGAAGCTGGCGCCAAAATTTTCCGCAACGCCTCCGATCAGGAACGAGGGTTGCACTCCGGCGACTTCGAAAATCCACGCCAGCATCGACGTGGTGGTGGTTTTTCCGTGGGTTCCGGCAACCACCAGCCTCTGCTTGCCCGCCAGGAAGCGGTCGTATAGAAGTTCAGCCATCGAGCCGAACGGTATGCGCGCATCGAGCACGTGCTCCAGCTCGGGATTGCCCCGCGAGATGGCGTTGCCCACCACCACCAGCTCCGGCGCGGGGTCGAGGTTGGATTCGGCGTACGGCTGAAAAATTGGGATATTCAACGCGGCCAGCATTTCCGACATCGGCGGGTAGGCGGCGGCATCAGAGCCAGTCACGTCGCAACCCTGCGCCTTCAGCATTCCGGCCAGCGAAGCCATGGCCGTCCCGCAGATTCCTATCAGGTGAATACGTCGCGCTGTATTCGCGCCGCCCTGGCCACCAGCCGCGCTTGACGTCACTGGCAAGTCGCTTCCAGAATGTTAAGTTGCAACCCGCCCGCCACCGCCATCCGGGCGCGTACTCCCATGGGCAGAGTGATTCCGGCGCGCGAGGTGTGGCCGGACCGCAGGCCATACGCCACCGGGATCCCCAAGTCCTCCACTAACCGCACAATGACCTGTTGCAAGGTATAACCCTGGTCCGTGCTTTGCACGCAGTTCAACATCTCGCCGAATATCAATCCCTTCACCTGCGCCAGTTTTCCGCCCAGCTTGAGCTGCATCAGCAGGCGGTCAACCTGGTAGGGTTTGGTGGCGATGTCCTCGGCAAAAAGAATCACGCCCCGAGTTTTGATTTCAAATGGCGTTCCCAGCGAAGCCGCCAGCATGGTGAGGCAGCCGCCGTAAAGGATGCCCTCAGCCTCGCCCGGAACCAGGCCTTCCGCGCCGTTTTCAATTTCGTATCCGGAATCACCCAGATCTTCATGAAAGTTCACCGCGTTGTTCCATGAAGGCAAGTCGATTCCCGCCCATCCCTTCCCGCTCCAATCCTTGGTGACCATCGGCCCGTGCAGCGTTACCAGGCCCGCCTGGTCGTGAAACCAGGTGAGGAGGGTGGTCACGTCGGAGTATCCGACGAATATCTTAGGGTGCTTGCGGACGATGTTCAGGTCGATTGCAGGCAGCAGATGATTACAGCCGTAGCCGCCGCGCGCGCAGATGATCGCATGCACGTCGTCCCGCTGAAACATCTCGTGCAGCTCCGCGACGCGGCGCTCTGCACTGCCGGCGAAGTACCAGTCCGCGTCCAGGATGGAATCGGAATAGACCGGCTTGTAGCCCATGGCGCGCAGGCCATCGCATCCATCTTCCAGCATCTGCCGGTCAATGGGACTACCCGGAGCGATCACGCCGACGGTGTCGCCCGCTTGCAGGCGGCGGTTTTTCCGCGACGCCTTCAATGCAGAAATTCTCCGCGGCAAATAATTTCCGCCAGCCCGCCCAGCAGCATTTCGCGGTGCCCATCCCACACGATCCGCTGCTTGCCCCCCGCGCTTTGTACGTTTACCGGGGACTTCACCCGGAAGGTGACGAAAGCAGCGGCCGCCGCAGCACACGATCCGGTTCCCGACGACATCGTCTCTCCCGCGCCGCGCTCGAATATTCGCAGGCGAAGGTTTTGGGAGTCCATCACCTCCACGAACTCGACGTTCACTCCCTGGGGAAAATGCTCATCGCGGGCGATGGCGGCGGCGCTGGCGATACGCTCTTTGGCATAGAGTTCCGCGCTGTCAATAAACACAACGAAATGAGGATTGCCCATCGACACCGGGTAGCCCTCAACATCCATTCCGTCCGCGTTCAACGTTAACTTGTCTTCCACGCGGGGAATGCCCATATCGACCTCAAACTCAAATTTCCAGTCTTGATGGCTGTTGAGGCGGCAATGCTTCACTCCGGCGCCGGTCAAGATTGAAACTGATGTGGCCGGGACGCCTTCAATCGACGACGCGTTGGCCCAGTACGCGGCCACGCAGCGGGTGCCATTGCCGGAAATTTCAGCCGCCGAGCCGTCGCAGTTGAGAAGCCGGGCTTCAATATCCGCCTTGTCGGTGGGATAGAGCCACTCCACACCGTCGGCGCCGACGCCGTTGTGGCGGTCGCAGATGCGCCGCGTAAAACTTTGAGGATCTTCTCCTGCGAGGTCCGCATCCCGCGCCACGATGATCATAAAGTCATTTCCGCACGCGCTGGCTTTAACGAACTTCACGCCCGTGGAAACCGGCCTGCGCGGCCGTTTCATTCGTGCTCCACGAACCGGCGCGCCTTCACCATTTTCAACAGGTCTGACTCGTGAAACTTGGCCACCAGGGATTTTTGCTGCGCCTGGGTGGCCGCGATGGTGAACAACAGGCGATAGTGGTCGCGTCCTTTGATCACCTGGATA
>JBBSHD010000162.1:0-5579 GCA_038253455.1 Terriglobales bacterium
CCGCGGGCCCACTTTACTAAACTTTTACAGCAGCATTTAAGTCCTCGCACGGGAATTTGAATCCAATCTTTATACGTTCCTCGTACTTGCGGGAGCACTCATTTTTTTACCATGAAAAATGTAATTACAAAATTGACTGTAGCGGCGTTGTTGGCGACGCTGTTCTCCGCGTCCGTGCTTTTATCGGCTACTACTACTTCATCGCAATCCCGCGGCGCCGAGTCATTGCTCTCCGCCGGTAAGGTGGATGAAGCCATCGGCGTGCTGCACCAGCAAAATCCGCAGGATGCCCAATCCCACTACCTGCTTTGCCACGCATTTCTCGACATCAGCAAGTGGGATGCGGCCATCTCTGAATGCCAGGCCGCGGTGACCATGGACCCCGGCGTCAGCAACTACCACATGTGGCTGGGCCGCGCTTATGGGGAAAAAGCGCAACACGCCAGTTTCATTTCTGCCGCGCCTCTGGCCAAGCGGTCGCGCGTGGAGTTTGAACATGCGGTGCAGCTCGATGCCTCAAACTTTGACGCCCGCAGCGATCTCGCCGAGTTCTATATCGAGGCCCCTGGATTTTTAGGCGGCGGCAAGGACAAGGCCCAGGCGCAGGCCGAGGCCATCGCCCCCCGCGATCAGGCCACGTCTCACTGGATCCACGCCCGCATCGCCGAACACGACAAGAACATGACCGGGGCGGAGATGGAATATAAGGCGGCGATTCGCGCCAGCGGAAATCATGGCGAGCGCTGGATCGATCTCGCGTCGTTCTACCGCCGCCAGGGACGCCTCTCCGAGATGGAAGACGCGGTCAACAAGGCGATTGAGGCGGACAAGAAAAAGCCCAATGCTTTCTTTGACGCCGCATCTTTGCTGGTGCGCGCCGGCAGGAACATTCCCGGGGCCATCCAGTTGATCACCCGCTACCTTTCATCCAGCGATAAGAACGAGGAAGCCCCGGCATTCCAGGCCCATTATTTACTGGGCTCGATCCTGGAAAACCAGGGCAACAAAAAGGCGGCCGCGGCTGAATATCAAAAAGCCCTGGCCCTGGCCCGCGACTACGACGACGCCCAAAAAGCGCTGAAGCGAATCAAAAATTAAGGGAATTCGTTTTTGAGTTTGTTTCAGCGCAAGAATCTCAAGCCCTTGAATAAGAAAAAGTGACCAGGGAAACCGCCTTGTGGAGTTGTCATTCCGAGCGCAAGCCGAGGAACCCTTTGTTTCCTGTGCGGCGGCAAAAATCTCAGCCAGTTGTTGCCCTTACGCGAAGCCTGCCGTTGACTTTGCCGGAAGCCAAACGCACGGTATGCGGATAACTTGTATACACACAACCAATCGGCCCGCGAATGGCAGCGGCGCGCGCAGCTGACGTCATCGGGCCTGATGCATCATGTCCGCTAAATGTCGCCCAAAAGTCCTGCAGCGGCATCCAAAGAACTGTTCGGGGTTCGCTCCAGCCAGCAAATTGCCAACGCAAAGGTGATGTGATGAGAATGTTTCGTCCGGCATCAGTTATGCTTTCGCTTTTCTTCTTCACGATCATGGCGTCTGTCGCCTTCGCGCAGCCGCTTACGCTGCAACGCGCCGTCGAGCTGGCGATTTCCGGCAGCAACGCTACCGCGCTTTCCGCCGCCGATGAGATGCGCGCGCAACAGTCTTATATGGCGGCCCGCAAGACGTTCATTCCTCAGCTCGTTCTTGGTTCAGGCGCCGCTTACACCTATGGCTTTCCGTTAAGCATCGAAGGCGCGGCGCCATCGATCTTTAACCTGAGCTCGCAAAGTTTCCTTTTGAACTTTGCCCAGCGCGAATTCATTCGGGCCGCCAAAACTGAATACCAGGCGGCCACCGGCCTATCCCAGGACCGCCGCGATCAGCTCATCCTGGAGACCGCGCTCACCTACATCGAGCTGGCCAAGAACCAGAACGACCTCGACCTTCTCCACAAGCAGGAAGATGCCAGCCTGCAGTTGCAGCAGGTGGTCAAAGCCCGGGTGGACGCGGGAGTCGAAAGCGCCGTGGAAAATACCCGCGCCCAGTTGCTTACCGCGCAGACTCGGCTGCGCCAGACCGAAGCCGAAGGCAACTCCGATGTGCTGCGCCTGCGCTTATCACAGCTCACCGGCCTGCCCGCCGGAACCATTCAAACTTCCAGCCAGAGCATTCCGCCGTTACCCGAAATTCACCAGGACGAAGATCTTGCCGCCCAGGCCATAAACTCCAGTTGGGCGTTCAAGGTAGCCAACCTTCACGCGCAATCGCGTGAGGAGCGCGCGCGCGGAGAGCACAAGCAACTGTATCCGGCAATCGATTTCGTGGGCCAGTACGGATTGTTTTCCAAGTTCAACAATTTCGATCAGTACTTTCGAAAATTTCAGCGCAACAACGCCACCATCGGCCTGGCCATTCGTTTCCCATTCTTGAACTATGCGCAGAAAGCCGCGGCCAACGCCGCTGACGCCGAATCCGTCACCGCGCGCAAGCAAGCCGAAGAGGTCAAGCAGCAGGTTGCATCGGAGACGTTGCGGTTGCAGCGCGCGGTGCGCCAGTTGACCGCCGCTCGCGAGGTTGCCCGGCTGCAATACGAGATGGCGCAGGCCAGCCTGCAATCCATGCCCGCCCAGATTGATGCGGGCAAAGCCACAGTTCGCGACCAGGGCGCCGCCCGGGTGGAGGAGCAGGAACGCTCCGCCGCCCTGCTCGACGCCACTTTTCAGCTCGAAAAAGCGGAGTTGCAGTTGCTGCGCGCCACCGGCCAGCTTGAGAAGTGGGCGCTTGGGAATAAGCGATTGTTTTCAATCAATTACTCGGGCTCTACCCTTCTGAATTCCGGGCCAATTGCGCTCCGTTTTGGCGCTTCTGGATGGTAAAATAAGAGGACATAATGAAACCACTTAAAACGCTATTCCTAAATCCCCCTTCCTTTGAAAACTTTGATGGAGGAGCCAGCTCCCGGTGGCCGGCCAGCCGTGAAATCGAGTCCTATTGGTACCCCGTGTGGCTCGCATACGCCGCCGGAATGATCGAAGGCTCGCGTTTGCTTGACGCGCCGCCTCACCATGTCAGCGCCCAGGAAACCATCAACATCAGCAAGGATTACGAGATGGTGGTGCTCTTCACCAGCACTCCCGGCTTCCCCGGCGACATTCGCATCGTTACCAAGATGAAGGAAGTGAATCCGGCGTTGAAAGTCGCGTTCGTGGGCCCGCACGTCACCACGTTGCCCGAACGTTCGCTGAAAGAATGTGCGGCGATTGATTTTGTGGCGCGCAAGGAATTTGATTACCAGATCGTCGAGTTCGCGCACGGCAAGCCGCTGGCGGAAATCGCCGGCGTGACTTATCGCGGGCCCAACGGTGAAATTCTCAGCACCCCCGACCGTCCCCAGATCGCCGACCTCGATGCCCTGGCGCACGTCACCGACGTGTACCACCGCGATCTCGATATCATGAAGTACAACGTCCCCTTTCTGCTCTACCCCTTCGTGGCGCTGTACACCACCCGCGGCTGTCCCGCGCAGTGCACTTTTTGTCTCTGGCCGCAGACCATCGGCGGGCATCCCTGGCGCAAGCGCTCCACCGACGACGTAGCCGCGGAAATGCTGAAGGCCAAGAAACTGTTCCCCGAAGTGAAGGAATTTTTCTTCGACGACGATACCTTCAACATCCAGAAAGCGCGCACCATCGAGCTATGCGCCAAGCTCAAACCCCTGGGTCTCACCTGGTCGTGCACCTCGCGCGTCACCACCGATTACGAAACCTTGAAGGCCATGAAAGAAGCGGGATGCCGCCTGATGATCGTCGGTTATGAATCGGGCGACGAGCAAATCCTGAAGAACGTCAAGAAAGGCGCCACCGTCGAACGCGCCCAGCAATTCACCAGGGACGCGCATAAGCTCGGCCTCATCATCCACGGCGACTTCATCATCGGCCTTCCCGGCGAGACCCCGCAGACTATCCGCAAGACCATCGACTTCGCCAAGCAGCTCGACGTCGAAACCATCCAGGTATCACTGGCCCACGCTTATCCCGGCACCGAGCTCTACGACTATGCCAAGGAGAATGGCTTCATCCTCAACGATTCTGCCATGCTCGACGACGCCGGACACCAGCTGGCGCAGATCGGCTATCCCGCCATCTCGCGCGACGAAATGCTGGAGGCGGTGCACGCCTTCTACGATGAATACTACTTCCGCCCCAAGGCCATTTACCGCATCGTGCGCAAGGCGATTTTCAACAACACCGACCGCAAGCGTCTGTACAAGGAAGCGGTACAGTTCATGAAGCTGCGGGCCAAGCGCAACAAGTCGGTCCGCACCCATCGCGCCGAGCCTGCCCAGCCCACCGAAAATACCGCCCAGGCTGAAGCCTGAGTCGAATGTCGGCGGGGAAACTCCTGGTCCTGGCAACCGCCGTCCTCTGCGTAGCCGCGGGAGACGTAATTCTTGGCTTCGGCATGAAGCAGGTGGGCCCGGTCAACAGCGCATCCCAACTCCTGTTCGCGGTGCTCAATCCCTGGGTGGCCCTGGGAATCGTTTTCCTGATCGGATTTTTCGTCTCGTACCTGAGCGCTCTCTCGTGGGCCGATCTGACCTACGTCCTGCCCGCAACCTCAATCGGCTACGTGCTGACCGCTCTGTTCTCGCGAATCTTCCTGCATGAACACGTGAGCCTGACTCGCTGGCTGGGGATCGCCCTGATCAGCCTGGCAGTAGGATTAGTGGCGCGCGGCCCCGTACTTACTCCCACCGCAGCATCCGAACCAATAGCCAGCGTGGAGACAACAAAGTGATCTCCACTCACCCAACTCTTCTCCATACCTGGATGGCGATAGCGATGGTCGTGGCGTCTTCCACCGCGGCCGACGTGCTTACGTCAGGAGCAATGAAGAATGTGGGCGATATAGGAGAGCTCTACCAGACCCAGGGCCTGGCGGTGGTGATCAAGAGAGTGGCCACCAACACCCGCCTGCTCAGTGGAATCTTCTTCATGGCCGTAAGCTTCTACAGCCTGTTGGCAGCCCTGTCGTTCGCCGATGTAAGCCTGGTGGCCCCCGCCTCCGCTTCAATGACATTCGTAACCGACGCCATAGCCGCCCGCCTGATCCTGAAAGAAAACGTCGATCGCCGCCGGTGGGTGTGCGCCCTGATGGTGTGTGCCGGGGTAGCGCTGCTGACTCACTAAAGCTTTTAAGCCGTGACGCATTTATTCGCATTGAAGCGAGGTAAGACCGGAAGCCCGCGGAGAGGATGAGGCCACACGATCATCTGGAGCACCCAGGCTTTACCCTTTCGGCCGCCTGCGTTTCAATTTCAATGAAGGTCTTGAGGGTTGGTGGGAGCAGCGGACTTCAGTCCGCTGATAAGCGAACCTTATGCTTTGGGCTTTAGCCCCGGTGGCGGTTGATCGATGATGACTGAGGAGTCGGCGGAACTTCTCGGGCGAGATCACTAAACCCGCTCGTCCGGATTATTGCGAATGTAAATGAAATGGACTGCATGCGGTCATCTTAAATTGAGATTTCTGGTTAGGCTGGTAAATGCGCCGCGGCTAAAGCCTTTTCCTGAATATTACTTATCAGCG
>JBBSHD010000163.1:0-5556 GCA_038253455.1 Terriglobales bacterium
CGGCGATTCGGCCCGCCGCCCGTACGTATTTAGTGGCTTGTTTATTCCACACAGTGTTTACAGAAAAGTCTAACAGGATTGAACCTGCCCTCCCGCGCCGGTCGTCAGACACGCCAGGAGATACGACGAATAGGCGTCCGAAAAACGATTTTCAGTCATCAAAACATACTTAAGCTGTATGGATAAATGGCAGAAACAGGCGCCTAACTTTTAACCAGAAGCTTGGGTGGCAGGGACAACGCATTCCCACCCCAGCATCATCACATTGCATTAGCGCCGGCGCACTGCACTTGTAGCGGACCAACGGACCAGGGGGCAAAGTGGATCAGCGGCTTAATCATTTAATGAAGGAACTCAGTGAGGCGATTGACGGTTGTTTGACTGACTCTGAACCCATCTCGGTGGTGACCAGTAAGATGCGCGCCGAAGGCTACGATATTTTCCTGGTGGTGGACGTCACCGCGGGTTTCACTCCTGTCGAAGAAGGCGCCGGCCAGGAAGAATCCATTGTTCCCGCCGGATTCCATAATGTCGATTTCACCCAGGATCCTGGGGACATGCAGTTCCTGAAATCCCTTCATATCAGCGTCGGC
Organism: Terriglobales bacterium; assembly: GCA_038253455.1. Classification (GTDB taxonomy): domain Bacteria; phylum Acidobacteriota; class Terriglobia; order Terriglobales; family Acidobacteriaceae; genus JBBQWT01. The sequence goes on from JBBSHD010000163.1 coordinate 594, forward strand.
TAGCAAGTGAGGGTATGGCGCATTGTCACCGCCGCACCGTAAACATGACCGGCGTTCCGCTGTGCTAACATTCTCGCCGTCGTATCTGTGCTCCGATAGGCAAGAAAAGTTATGAGGGACACCCTGGGAGTCCTGCTGGCGGGCGGCGCAGGCGAGCGTCTTTTTCCCCTGACCCGCGACCGTGCCAAGCCTGCCGTAACTTTCGGCGGAAACTATCGCATTATCGATATCACTCTCTCCAACTGCGTTAATTCCGACCTGCGCAAAGTTTACATCCTTACCCAGTACAAGGCGCTGTCGCTCAACCGCCACATCCGCGAAGGCTGGGGCAACGTCGTGGCCCGCGATCTTGGCGAGTTTATCGAAGTGCTTCCCCCCATGAAGCGGGTAAGCGAGAACTGGTACCAGGGCACCGCCGACGCCGTATATCAGAACATCTACTCCATCGGCAGCGAGCAGCCCAAGCGGGTGCTGATCCTCAGCGGCGACCACATTTACAAGATGAATTACTCGTTGATGCTGGAGCAGCACAACGATTCCGGCGCCGAGGTGACCCTGGCCACCATCCTCATTCCGCCCGATGAAGTCAGCCGCTTCGGCGTGGTGGACGTTGATTCCCAGGACCGCATCGTGGGCTTTGAAGAGAAGCCGCAGCAAACCGCCTTCCGCTCGCCACATAACGCCGAGATGGTTTCAGGCTCCATGGGAGTGTACCTGTTCAACACCGACGTGTTGCTGCGCGAGCTGCTGAAAGACGCCGACGATCCCGATTCCACTCACGACTTCGGCCACGACATTCTTCCCAAGCTGCTCAACGATGCCCGGGTTTATTCCTACCACTTCATCGATGAGAACAAGAAAGAAGCGCAGTACTGGCGGGACGTGGGCACCCTGGAGGCCTACTACGACGCCAACATGGATATCGTCTCCGTCTCCCCGGTCTTCAACCTTTACGACAAGGCCTGGCCCATACGCACGCTGCAAAGGCAATATCCGCCGGCCAAGTTCGTATTCAATGAAGCCGGACGCACCGGCATCGCCACCGACTCCATCGTTTCCGCGGGATGCATTATCTCCGGGTCCACGGTGCGTAATTGCGTGCTTTCGCCCGACGTGCGCGTCAATTCCTACTCCGACGTCACCCACAGTATTATTTTTTCGCATGTGGATATCGGCCGCCATTGCCGCCTGAAAAAGGTCATCGTCGATCGCGACGTGCAGATTCCCGAAGGCAGTGTCATCGGGTTTGAGCCCGAAGCTGACCGGCAGCGATACTTTGTGACCGACAGCGGCATTACCGTGGTCACGCGCGATTATTCGCTGTTCGAGAACCCGGTGCGAAACCTCGAATATTTTGCCAGCGAATAAGCGGCGCGCCTGCATCTGCGCGGTTTTCCGGCTCTCTTTCCTTTGCCTCGCGTTCCCGTCTAAAATCTCGTTCCGGGATTTGTGGTATTGCCAGGCTTTTCGGGGTTGGAAATTCCCGCCGAACCTCTTTGATTTGAACTTCCAGCGCCCACCTGGCGTAACTGCCTTCGACTGGCAGCCGCCGGATGAACGCCTCGCTCCAGGGGTCTTGTTTGCAGGATAATGCAGCCACCAACGCGCTCGTAAAACTCTGTGTGGGCGGAGACGCCGACGCATGGGCGCAGCTCGTCCGCCTGCATAGCCGCCGTATCTACAATTTGTGCTACCGCTTTACCGGTTCCCCGGATAGCGCCGAAGACCTCACCCAGGAGGTTTTCATCAAAATTTACCGCACCCTCGACAGCTATGACGTGGAGCGCGGGGCCTTTACCACCTGGCTCACCACCATGACCCGTAACCTGCTGGTGGACCACTTCCGCAAGAGCAAGCATGACCGCGTGACCGATTCCATCGATTCACCTGTGGGATCGTCGGAAGATTCGCTCACCCTCGGCGAAAAACTGGTGGATCCCGCGCTTTCACCCGCCGAGCGGTTCACCCGGCAGGAAACCCAGCACATGGTGCAACAGGCCCTGCAGCTTCTCTCCCCGGAGCTGCGTGAAGCCGTGATCCTGCGCGATTTGCAGGACATGGATTACAACGACATTGCCGTCGCCCTGCGGATTCCGGCGGGAACGGTGAAATCTCGCATCAATCGCGGGAGAACGGAACTTGCACGGGTCTTATCTCGTACTAATAGGCAGGTAATGTGATGACTGAGCTCGAACCTACCGGAATGGACTGCGCGGAATTTGAAGCGCTCCTGTCTGACGCCCTGGATGACAATCTAAGTCATTCACAGCAAAAGGCCTTTCACGCTCATGCCGAATCTTGTCCGCAGTGCGGGCCCCTCTACTTCGAAGCACGCGAAGGCTTGCTTTTCCTGAAGACGCTGGGTGAGGTTGAACCTCCGGCGGGGCTGGTGAGCAATATTCTGGCCGCCACCAGTGGCCTGGCTATGCAGTCCCCGGCGGTGGGTTCGGCCGCAGTCAGCTCCGTCGCCAACGCGCGCCCGGAATGGATGGCGTCGCGCCCCCGCACTTCGCTGGCCGGCATCGTGCGCGCCGCCATGCAGCCGCGCATCGCCATGTCGTTCGGAATGGCGTTCTTTTCGCTGACCTTGATCATGAACGTGGTGGGTTTGCAGATGAAAGACCTGCGCCATCTCGATTTGCGCCCCTCGGCCATCTCCCGGCAGTTCTATTCCACCGAGTCCCATGTGGTGAAGGCTTACGAGAATATGCGCTTCCTTTACGAGTTTCAGGCCCGGGTGCAGGATTTGAAAAAGGCCGCGGAGACGCCGCGTAACCAGAGCGCCCCTGACGAGAAGAAGGCGAAACCCGGAAGCCGCAAGGAAGATCGGGGAACGTCGAAAGATGACGGCAGCCCGGTAAAGAAAAACAGCTCGGGCAATCACGCGATCGACAGCGACCGCGACAGCACTCCCGCGCAGAATTTTTCTCCCTCGGCGGCGGGCGATGAGGATGCAGTGCAGGCCCGCAGTGAGGGCGATGGTGGCAGCGGCCGGCAGGGCGATTCAGAAATGAAGACGCTCATCGCCGATGTCGCGGTTCCCTAGACAAGACGCGAAAAAAGCGGAAATGAAATGGTTGATCGAAATTAAAACCCGGCAAGATCGTACCCCCAGACAGCTCTGCCGGAAGAGGAGAACCAAATGAACTGCGCAATTCATACTGACACCCTGGCCACCGCCTATTGCCGGAACTGCGGCAAGCCGCTGTGCGAGCAATGCAAGCGCGAGGTGGGCGGAGTGGTTTATTGCGAACCCTGTATCGCCGCCCGCATGCACGGGGCTGCCTCGGGGGCCGGTGCTGTGCCGCCGCCCCCCTTCGTCCCTTCCGCGTTCCGCTCGCACGATGCGCCCAACCCCGGCCTGGCTTTGGGCCTGGGCTTCATTCCCGGCGTAGGCGCCATGTACAACGGGCAGATCATGAAGGGTTTCATTCATGTTGGCGTCTTTGCCCTGTTGATCGCCATGGCTGACCACGCGGGATTCTTTGGGATCTTCATTCCCTTCTTCGTGTTCTACATGGCCATCGACGCCTACCAGACCGCGCGCGCCAAAGAACGCGGAGAGCCTTTGCCCGATCATCTCGGGCTCAGCAACCTCATCGGTCCCGCGGAGTTCCAAACCACGCACCGCGCGGGCACTCCCGGGGCGGCGCCCTTCGTGGCTTCCGCGGCTCCTCCGGCGGGAACTGTTGATTCAGTGCACCCGGGCGAAGGTATCTCCGGCACGGGGGCAGTACCCCCTCTCGATCCATCATTGAGTGGATTGGCCGGCAGCGGTGGCGGGCACCTTGCGCCCGAAGAGCACTTCGCCGGTCCCCAGTTCCCTGTCGGCGCTATCGTGCTGATCGGGATGGGTTTTCTCTTTCTGCTGAACAATCTTGGGGTGCTGGGTTTCCATGGAATCGGCAAGCTGTGGCCCCTCTTCCTGATCGGTGTGGGCATCAGCATCGTGATGCGCCGCCGCGGCATCGGCCCCATGGGGCCGCGCTAAACCACACTCACCGCTCGATTTCCGGGCCGGAAATTTTCTCTCACCGGCCCGCGCTTGAATCGCTTTGGCGCCAACGCAGTTGAATGATGGAGAAAGGTTTTATGAGCCGCAATAGAGAAAACATCGCGTGTCCATGCCAGCGGTGCCGGCTGTATCGATCGACCGGCGGAATCGTGCTGATCACCCTGGGCATATTGTTTCTGATCGAACAGTTCACCAACCTCTCTTTCCACCGCACCTGGCCGGTCTTCCTGATCGTGCTCGGCCTTCTGCTCTTTGCCCGCACCCGGGCATCGATCGAAGGACATATCGGCGGCGGCTTCGGGAACTGTGCCCAGGGCCCCGCGATCTCCAGCTACGGAGCAACTCCCGGCGTTCCCCCTGCGCCGGGAAACTCCTCCGGCTATAGCAGCAGCGGCTCTCCCGCACCCGCAGCTTATGCCGGCTCGAGTTCGGCAGGTTCCAGTTCAATCGCTTCAACTTCGTCCTCCACCGAGGTGGATCATGGCTAACGGATACGGATACGGTTATGGCTTGGGGCGCAGGCGCTCAATATTTTTTCCCCTGCTGCTGATCGGAGTGGGCTCGATTTTCCTGCTGCGCAACGCCGGCATTCACCTGCCCATCGGCCATATCTTTGCGCAGTACTGGCCCCTGATTCTGGTTGCCTGGGGCGTGGTGCGGCTGCTCGAATTCGCTTGGGCGCGCCAGCATAATGAGCCTGCGCCAGGCATGGGCGGGGGCAGCATAACGTTGATCATTTTCCTGATTGTTTTTGGCCTGGCCGCGGAAAGATCCGGCCGGGTGAACTGGAACCAGATTGGGGACGAAATCAACGTCGATGACGACATGATGGGCATGATGGGGACCGCCCATCCTTTCACCGATGAGAACGAACAACCCTTTCTTGAAGGGCAGAAGCTCAAAGTGTTTTGCGACCGCGGCGACGTCAAGATCCACGTGGGCGATGCC
>JBBSHD010000164.1:0-5508 GCA_038253455.1 Terriglobales bacterium
CTACAGCGACGTCATCGGCAATTCCAGCATGCCCTACCTGAACAGCCTGGCCACGCAATATGGTTCGGCCACGAAATTTTATGCCAACACTCACCCCTCGATCGGAAACTACCTGATGATGACGACCGGGCAGATCATCACCAACGATGATTCTTTTTCGGGAACGGTGAGCGCGGATAACGTGGTGCGCCAGCTGGTGGCGTCGGGAAAGACCTACAAGACCTACGCCGAGAGCCTGCCCTCGGTGGGATACACCGGCGGGGACTCGTATCCTTATTCGAAGCACCACAATCCCATGGCATACATCAGCGATGTGACCGGCAGCGCCACCCAGGTAAAAAATCTTGTGCCGTTCTCGCAGTTCGGGACCGACCTGGCCGCTAACCAGTTGCCCAACTTTTCATTTGTAGTTCCCAACCTGCTCGATGACGCCCACGACGGAACTCTTTCCGCAGCCGACGTGTGGCTGCAGCAGAATATGGGGCCGCTGCTGGCCAACCGCACTTTTCAATCGGATGGTTTGCTGATCGTGGTCTTCGACGAGGCCCTGCAATCTGACACCACCAACGGCGGCGGCCGTGTCGCTGCAGTCCTGGTGAGCGCCAAGGCCAGGCGCGGCTTCAGTTCCACCACCACCTACCAGCACCAGAGCCTGTTGCGCCTGGTCATGCATGGATTGAACGTGCTCACCTATCCCGGCGCGGCGGCCACCGCGCCCGAGATGAGCGAGTCCTTCCAGTAACCGGCTTAAAGCGCGGCTTACGTTGTATATGTATTGTCTTTACGAGCGCAGCCGAGGAATCTTTTGTTTCCTTTAAGGTGGTAGGAGTGTCGGCCTGAATCAATTGATTCATCGGGCCTTCGAATTGGTTCTACGCGCAGCCTGCCTTTGACCCTGGCAAACCAGGAAATCTTCCAGACTGTTACTTAAATCGAGCCCGTGGGGATTGGTGCTGTCCTCCCTGTGAAGGAATTGTTTCCTTCCGCCGTAAGAGTCAAAGGCAGGCTGCGCGTAGAACCTGACCGTCGATTCTTTGAGTTCGGCGGCTGCGCCGGTGGCGTGGGTTGCGTCAAGGAAACAAAGGATTCCTCGGCTTTCGCTCGGAATGACAATTCACATAAAACGCCTACGTATGTCCCGAAGAACATATAAAAAGTGTTCTAGAAGCAATCCCTGCGGCGGTCTTGATCGGCACTTTCTCGCCCATGATTGCAACTACTTTTTAGGCGGCGCGGCCGGTGACGGCTTCTGCGGGATTGCGGGAACCGGCTTGACGCCCGCGGACGCCGACTGGCTCTGCTCGTAGTGCTCGACCGCCGCCTTGATGCGAGGGGATAGCGGATTGTCCGGCGACTCCTTGAGAAATTCCTTGTACTCAGAAACCGAGCCCCGGGCGTCGCCCTTCAGCTCCATGGCCTGGGCCGCGATCAGGTGCGCCAGTGAAGGATGCGGCAGCTTGGACGCGTTTACCTTGCGGGCATTGGCCAGGGCCAGATCATATTTCCCCGCGACCAGTTGGGTGCGCGCCAGCATGGTCAGCGCGGCCAGGTTATCGGGGTCGGCGCTCAAGACTTTAGTGAGATAGACCGCGGCTTCGGGAAATTTTTCCTGCTGGTATTTCAATTTGCCCAGGTTGAGATAAGCGTCGGTATAGTGCTCGTTCAGTTTGGTGGCCTGCTCAAATGCGGTTTGCGCCGCCTCCGAATGGCCGGCCTTGATCTCCGCAAGTCCCAGGTAGTTGTAGGCGGTGGCGTACTGAGGATAAAGGCCAATGGCCTTCTCCAACCTGTTTTTGGCTTCAGGAAGATTGTTCTTGAACAGCGCGTCGGTGCCTTTGGAAAATTCCTTTTGCGCTTTTCCGGGCACGTTGATGTCCACGACCGCAACCGAAGCCTGCATGCTGCTGGGGTCTGCGCCCGCCCTGGGCTGGACCCGGATAAATTCAAAGTGGCTGCCTTGCTGCGAATCCACGTCGATCGATTCGGTGACCGCTTCCTGAATATCGGGGCCGGAGACGGTGATGCGGTACGCGCCCGATGCCACGTTCATCCGGACTTCACCGCGATCGTCGGTGAACGATTCAGCCGCCGGGCTTCCCCCGCTGGAGATCTGAACCCGCGCCGGCACATGCAGGGGCTGGCCATTGTCGAGCGCAACCCTGATGATGAGCTGCACCGCGCCGCCCCCGGGACGCGCTGGCTGTCCGAAGGCTGCCACGGCGAACAGCGCCGGCAGCGCGGCCAACAGCACCGCCCGGAAAATCGTCGCCCGGGAGATCGTCGTCCGGAACACGAAAGTTTTATGCGCAAGGTGCTCGATTTTTGGGAACACATTACCTCCCGGCGGCGGCGCACGGCGATCGTCACCGCCATCACCAGCTTCCCGAGACTACAGGGAAACGACAGCTAAGCAATAGATACAAATACAGGGGCGAGAACAAGTTGGCAAGAGGTCCGTGGGCTGGGCGGGGCGGCAATGCGCTGCCGGTTTGGCCCTAGGCTGCGGTCCCGCGAGGAAGCTTACTTCGTGCGGGCGTCCGGCCGCCGCCGGATGGGGATGATCGCGCCCTTGGCGGGATCCTGCTGGGCATTCACCCGGGCGATGACTTCCTTTTGCATCAGGGAGACAAATTCCTGCATCTGGAGCTGCATTTCTTCCATGCGCTCGCGCATCTGCAGGATGATGGCGATGCCGGAAATGTTCACTCCCAGGTCGCGGGCCAGCGACAGAATAAATTCCAGCCGGCCAAGATCGGCCTCGGTGTAATAACGGGTATTGCCCTCGGTGCGGGATGGCTTGAGCAGGCCTTCGCGCTCGTAGAGCCGCAGGGTCTGGGGATGAATGTCATACATCTCCGCCACCGCGCTGATCATGTACGCGCCTTGCCGTTTTCTCTGGCCCATAACCCTTCCTCCCGCTCCCCGCTACGCTGGTTAAATCTTAGACCTTGCCCCACAGATCGGCGCGCGGATCTTCGGCGTTCAACCGCGCGAACTCACGCAAAATTTCCTTGGATTTTTCGTCGCGAAGCTGCGGCACCACGATCTTGATTTCAACGATCTGGTCGCCGCGCGCGCCTTCCTGGCGCGAGGAGGGTACGCCCTTCTCACGCAACCGAAGTTTTTGCCCGCTTTGGGTTCCCGGCGGCACTTTGAGACTGGCGCGGCCATCGATGGTGGGCACTTCAATACGCGCGCCCAGCGCGGCTTCGGTCACCGAAACCGGAATGGTCACGCTGATGTCTTCGCCGTCGCGATGAAACAGTGGGTGGTCGCCGGCGCGCACGATGATGAACAGGTCGCCCGGAGGCCCGCCGTGCGCGCCCGCGTTGCCTTTACCGGGAATGCGGATGCGCTGGCCGTCGCGGGTGCCGGGCTTGATGCGCACTTCAAGTGATTCGGTGCGGTTCACTGAGCCTTCACCGTGACAGGTGGGACAAACGTTCTTGGCGTGGCCGGTCCCGCCGCAGCGCGGACACGCGATATTGAACTTCATGCGCCCGCCGGTCTGAGTTACTTGGCCGGCGCCCTTGCATTCAGGACACGTGCCCGCAGGCCCGATGCTGCCGCGCCCGTGACAGGCGGCGCAAACCTCGCTGCGGGAGATCTGCATGCGCACCACCCCGCCGCGGATGGCCTGCCAGAAGCCGACGCTCGCCTGGTATTCGAGATCGGTGCCGGGCTGCGGACCTTCCTGCATGCCGCCCGCGCCCCGGCCGCTGAAGATGCTGGAGAAAATATCTTTAAAGCCGCCGCTGCCGCCGCGCGGGGCTTGCTGGCCGGAGCGCCCCGCTTCCGGGCCAAAATCGGAAAAATCAAATCCGCTGAAATCGAAGGGCACGCCCTGTCCCTGGGCACCGCCCTGGGCCCCACCCCCGGGAAAACCGCCGCCGCGGTGGCCGCCGGCGGCCGCGGCCTCTGCCGCCGCGGCGTCGATGTTGTCGGAATAGAATCCGAACTGGTCGTAAATCTTGCGCTTCTTGGGTTCGCTGAGAACATCGTTGGCTTCGGAAATCTCCTTGAACTTTTCCTCCGCCTGGCGGTTGTTGGGGTTCACGTCAGGGTGCCACTTGCGCGCCAGCTTGCGGAACGCTTTGCGTATCTCGTCCTGCGTGGCCGTCTTCTTGACCCCGAGAAGGCCGTAATAATCTTTGGTGGCTGTGGCCATAATGATGAATTGACCTGGATGTTACGACTGAATCGATTAGCAAAGGAACCAAAAAATACGGTGGCCGCCCGCAGGCAGCCACCGGCATGTGCGGTTTAATTCTTGTGCTGATCTACGTCTTCGTACTCGGCATCGATCACGCCTTCGTCCTTCTTGGCTTCCCCGTTGGGCGCACCTTCGGGGGAGGCTCCATCGGTGGGCGCAGCCCCACCCTGGGTCGAGGCTGCGGCTTGCGCTTTGTACATCTGCTCCGCCAGCTTGTGGGAGGCGGTGGTCAAACGCTCGCGTGCCGTATCCATGACGGCTTTGTCCGTGCCTTCGAGGGCCTTCTTGGCTTCCGCCAGCGCCTCTTCGGCTTCGGTTTTTTTCGCGCCCTGCAGCTTGTCGCCTTCGTCCTTCAGCATTTTCTCGACGCCATACACCATGGAGTCGAGCTGGTTGCGGGCTTCCACCTCGGCGCGCCGTGCTTTGTCCTCGGCGGAATGGGCGTCGGCATCTTTCGCCATGCGCTCCACTTCTTCCTTGGAAAGACCTGAAGAAGAGGTAATGGTGATCTTCTGGTCTTTGCCGGTGGCCAGGTCCTTGGCGGTGACGTTCAGAATGCCGTTGGCGTCGATGTCAAACGTGACTTCGATCTGCGGCATGCCGCGCGGCGCCAGGGGAATCCCCGTCAAATGGAACTTGCCCAGGGTGCGATTGTCCTGCGACATTTCCCGTTCGCCCTGTAGCACGTGGACTTCAACCGACGTCTGGTTATCAGCCGCTGTGGAAAACGTCTCCGTCTTCTTGGTGGGAATGGTGGTGTTGCGCTGGATCATGGGATGCGCAATGCCGCCCTGCACTTCAATGCGCAGGGTCAGCGGGGTCACGTCGAGCAGCAGCAGGTTGGTAACGTCTCCGCTGAGCACGCCGGCCTGTACCGCGGCCCCGATGGCCACGACCTCGTCGGGATTCACGCCCTTGTGAGGCTCCTTGCCGAACAGTTCCTTCACCACCGCCTGAATGCGCGGCATGCGGGTCTGTCCGCCGACCAGCACGACCTCGTTGATTTTGCTGGCATCCACTCCCGCGTCTTTCATGGCCTGCTTGCACGGGCCGATGGAGCGCTGGATGATGTCTTCGATCAGCTGTTCGAGCTTGGCACGCGTCAGCTTCTTGACCAGGTGCTTGGGACCGCTGGCGTCAGCGGTCACGAAGGGCAGGTTGATTTCGGTTTCCATGGTGGTGGAAAGCTCGATCTTGGCCTTTTCCGCCGCGTCACGCAGCCGCTGCAGCGCCATCTCGTTGCCCTTGGCGCGGAGGTCGAGGCCTTCATCCTTCTTGAATTCGTCGGCCAACCA
>JBBSHD010000165.1:0-5500 GCA_038253455.1 Terriglobales bacterium
CACACCGCAGGCAAAAATTCACTGGCATCCCGGCAACCGCTCAGTTTGCTCAAACCACTCAGGTTGAAGGCCAGGGCCTTATCTCTGACCTTCAAATCAACCTTGGGGGTAAGACGTACGATTAATTTTTCAGGCCGGTTCTGTTGATAATCTCTTCTGGCAATGGCTGAGTATTTTTCTTCGGACTGGTTGAATTCCGAATTCTCCAGGTCATCGTTTACGTCGGCTAAGAAAGTGAAACTGGGCGCTTCACCATAAAACCATCGCCGGAGGTAATAAGTCGGTCCCAGGATGGTTGACATCATTCCAAAAGAAATATGGACGCTCCGGCCTGGTCTCATGAAGAACGATACAGCGAAAAAAGTCGCGGGGGCCAAATGGAACCTGGATAAGCTTCGATTTCTAATCACAATATCAATCGCGCAATCTGAAGGCTTGCATTCGACACCCTTGCGTATGCCGCCATGGTATCTTTCGGCCAACTGCAGCACCTGCACGGAGTTCGCATCCCCTACCCTGAGTTCACGAGCTTCCGCCAAAAGGGCCTCAGCGCTGCGCCTGGTCTGCACAGCTTCAAAGGCAATCACTGATCCGGCAATGAGCAGCCCGGTGATCACGCAGGCCACGACAATATGCGTTAACGTTGGTCGCTTCATGGTCAATACTTGTTTCAGTATCCGTTCACGTGAAGATTTGCGCCCGATCTGACAATATTCTCTTTAGACAGCGCAACGCAGGATCTTTCAAGATTTGTTCAACTTACTTCAGAATTTCAGGCATCCAATCCAAAATGCCGGCGAAGAAAAGTGTGGAACCGAAACCCACCCGGGCGCGGAGATCCTGGGCTCCGCAATCCGCTGAAGCGCAAGCTCTTGCTGATCCCAAATCGTCGTTCGTGGATATTGAAGCGGCCGCCGATGCCGCTCCGGCCGGGCCCGCATTCCCCGCGATTGATCTGCCGATTGCGCCGCCGTATCTTCCCATGGAAGCCAAGTCGGTCAAGGAACTGCCGCAGGGTGACGATTGGCTTTACGAGCCCAAGTGGGATGGATTTCGCGGGCTGATTTTTCGCCGCGGTAAGCAGGTGCCGATCCAGTCGAAGGCAGGGCAGCCACTGGGCCGGTACTTCCCTGAGCTGGTGCAGGCGTTTCTGGAATTTCCCGCCGACAAATTTGTGCTGGATGGCGAAATCGTCATCTTTGACCACGAGCACCTGGATTTCAACGCCCTGCTGCAACGAATTCATCCCGCCGAAAAACGGATCCGGCAGCTCTCGATGGACACCCCTTCGTCCTTTCTGGCGTTTGATTTGCTGGTGGTCAACGGCCACTCCCTGGCCGGACTGCCTTTGCGCGAGCGCCGCAGCCAGTTGGAGGAATTCTGCGCCTCCGGCGGCGGCGATATCAGGCTGTCGCCCATCACCGCTGATCGCGCCGAGGCCCAGCACTGGCTATCCAACCTTGGGACCACCGGGTTCGATGGCGTGATGGCCAAGCAGGCGAGCGCCGTTTACCACACCGGCGAACGCAAGGGCATGGTGAAGATCAAGAAAGTGCGCACCGTGGATTGCGTGGTGGGCGGCTTCCGCTACGCTTCCAAGGGAGGAGAAATCGGCTCCCTGCTGTTGGGCCTGTACAACCGCGCGGGACAGCTGGATCATATCGGTTTCGCTTCGAGCTTCACCGCTGAATTCCGCCAGACGCTGAAGCCCCTGCTGCTACCCCTTGAAGGGGCGCCGGGTTTTACCGGCAAGGCCCCCGGCGGGCCCAGCCGCTGGAGCACCGAACGCTCCGGAGACTGGCATCCGCTGCGCAACCAGCTGGTTTGCGAAGTCACCTATGACCACTTTGCCGGCGGGCGCTTTCGCCACGGAGCGCAGTTTCTGCGCTGGCGCCCTGATAAGCCGCCGCGCCAGTGCAATATGGACCAGGTGCTGCCTCAGAAAACCTGATTGGCGGCGGTTAGGCTACGCCGGACGGGGCCTTTGGCGCGCCGCGCATGAGATAATTTCTATAGAATGTCCTCTAAAGCCTTTTCAACCCGTCTTCTTATATTTGCCGTGCTGCTGAGCGCCGTGGCCGTTGCGCAGCCTGTAACCACACCCCTGAATCGCCGGATTCTCAACCAGATCCGCTCAAGCTACAGCGCCCGTCCTGATGTGAACATCACCTTGGGCGAGCGCAAGCCCAGCGAGTTTGGCGGTTACGATCTGGTACCTGTAACCATTTCTGACGGCAGCAATAAGGTCAGCACATTGAAAGTTTTGATCTCAAAAGACGGCAAGACGATGATGCGATCGGATGTGAACCTTGCCCTGGGAGAGCGTAAGCCCAGCGAATTCGCCGGTTTTGAGGAAGTGCCCGTGACCATTACCGGAAGCAGCGGCAACGTAACCACGCAAAAGATGCTGATCTCCAAAGACAATAAGAAGATCATGCGGGTGGAGAAAATCGCCATCGATGAAGATCCGATGGGGCAAATCGACCTGCACGGACGCCCGGTGCGCGGAGACAAGAACGCGGCCGTGACCATCGTTAATTTTGACGATTTCCAGTGCCCCTTCTGCTCGCGGATGCACCAGGCACTTTTTCCCGGACTCCTTAAAGAATATGGCGACCGGATAAAAGTGATTTACAAGGACTATCCGTTGTTTGACATTCATCCCTGGGCATTGCACGCGGCCATCGACGCCAATTGCCTGGGAGCGCAGAACGACGACGCCTACTGGAGCTTTGCCGATTACGTGCATGCCAACCAGCGCGAGATCAGCGGGGACAAGGTTCCCGCCAAAATGTTTGCCACCCTCGATCGCATCGCGGCCGGCGAGGGCAAGAAGAAGAAGCTCGATGAAAAAGCGCTGGGAGCATGCATCAGTGCGCAGTCAGACAAAGCGGTCAGGGCTTCGGCCGCGGAAGGCTCGCGCCTGGGAGTTGATTCGACGCCCACGCTCTTTGTAAACGGTGAAAAGATCAGCGGAGCCTTGCCCGATGAAGAAATTGAGGCGGTGATTGACCGGGCATTGCGCGACGCCGGGCAGAAGCCTCCAGTGCACAAGGCTGAAGCTCCGGCGAGTGGCGGCGCCGGGTCGCAGTAAGCAGTAACCAGTAACCTGTCCGTTATACAATGGCGGCTGAGCGCCTTTCATCCAACTGCAAATGGCTGAGTCGTTCGTGCCGGCGAGCCATCAAAAGAATTTGGGACCCGCATCAAAAATACCCGCACCGGCAGTGCTCGCTGGAGAAAATTTGCCGCACCATCGTGACCCCGAAAAACATAATGCCAGGCCGCTCATTTAATTTCCGTTACTCCACGATCGTGCTGGCTGCCCTGGCGGCCGCCGTGATGTTGAACGGATGCAAGAAGCCGGATGACGGCAGCGACGCCGTGGCCAAGGTCAACGGCAAGAAAATCATGCGCTCGGAAGTGGAGAAGTATTACCGCAACTCCCTGACCCCGGGCTCGCCCGAGCCCGAGCACGAGCAGGGGGACAGCCAGCGGCTGGGCATCCTGCGACAGTTGATCGACGACGAGATCACCATGCAGCGCGCGGAAAAACTTTCTCTGCTGGCCACTGATGAAGAAGTGGAGGCCAAGTTCAGCGAGTTCAAGGCGCCCTACACCCAGGAGCAGTTTGAGAAGCGCCTGCAGGAAAAGAACCTGACCGCGGAAGACTTGAAGCGCGACCTGCGCCGCAACCTGTCGCGCGAGAAGGTGCTCAACAAGGAAATCACGTCGAAGATCACGGTAAGCGACACCGACGTTACCAACTATTACAACACGCACAAGAGCGAGTTCAACCTGATCGAGCCGCAATATCACCTGGCTCAGATCGTGGTCACCACCACTCCCGGCCCGCAATCGGTGAACCTGAAAAATAACAAGGCGCAAAACGAAACCGACGCCCGCCGAAAGATCCAGGAACTGGTGAACCGGCTGGATAGCGGGGAAGATTTCGCTACGGTCGCCATGAATTATTCCGAGCAGCCGGATACCTCGAGCAACGGCGGCGACATGGGGTTCTTGCCCGAGTCGGCGCTCAAGTCAGACCGCGCCGCCTACGAGCATATTTCCAAGCTGAAACCCGGCCAGTACACCGCCATCTCCCCGTATAACGATCCGCCCACATCGAGTCACGTCGGCGGGTTCCGCATCATCAAGCTGCTGGGCCGCGAGCCCGCAGGCCAGCGCGACCTCAACGATCCCCGGGTGCAGGAAGCCATTCGGCAGCAGCTCCACGAACGCCGCGAGCAGCTTCTCAAGGCCGCCTATTATGAAAACCTGCGCGACGAAGCCAAAGTGGAAAACTACCTGGCCCAGGAAATCGTGAAGGATTCCGGCCACAAGTAAAGGTGGGCTGGATTATCCGCGTAAGTTCTCCCCGGAAGATTTCCCGCCGCATTGCGCTAAACTTTATCCGTTACAACTTAGGGCGTTCACAGCCCTAGAGTTACCAGCACGAGAAACAGCGGCATGAAAAAGACGCGTGTGATGTACATCGAATGCAAAGCCGGCTCACTCACCGGACCCGCCCGAATCCGCCGCGTTTCTTTCTCACAGACCGGACTCTCAATCTACTATCAAGGGAAAGAGTTTCACCGAATCAGTGGGTTTAAATCAAACTATCGGGAAATCAATAGCGGCGATGATTATTGGATTTCCGGACCCTCGGCGCGATGGAAAAGATTCTTTGTACCCCACAAATATTCCTGTTCCTATAGACGATGATGCCCGCGACGAATACTGGACGCTGATCCGCCGGAAATCAGATCTCAAGGACAGAAAAAACACTTAATTTCAGAGAATGCATTTCCAGTGAAAAATCTTTCTGCACTTGATTCGGCACACGCCCAACAGTATCCCACTCACTATCCCGCCCTACCCCCGACTGGCGATATGATGCAGGCATGAACCTGCTTCCCCGCCGCGGCGCAGCGCTGATGCTGATTTTGCTGGCGGCCATCCCCCACGCACAGGCAGGAAGAAAGAAATCCCCAATGCGTTTCGACGCCAAGCCGGACCAGGTGGTGGAGATGCCGGCGCCGTCGATCGTGGCGCGGCGTCCGTGTGAGAATTGGGGATGGGCGGCGGCGGTAGAGACTTTACTGCGAGCGGAGGGCGCGCCGCTGGCGCAGAACTTCTGGGTCACGCGGGCCAACGGCGGCGAGGTATGCGTGGCCAAGCCGGAAGACATTTTGAGCCTCAATCAATACATTGACGGCGACTTTGCCCTCGACAATGGGCGCCGCATCCGTGTCGAAGCCCATTACGTGCCCAACCAGCAGATTTCACTCGAAGACCTGATCGTGGCACTGCGCAACCAGCAGCCCCGCATCATGTTCTGGAAGAACCGCGCCTACCTCATTTACGGAATGGTGTATGACGAGCTCGACGCTCCGGCGGGGGTGCGCCGCTACCAGTGGAAGCAGTTCAAGCTGATCGACCCAATGTACAGCGACGCCAAGCAGCGCGAGGTGGTGCTGAACAGCGACAAGGACGATCC
>JBBSHD010000166.1:0-5498 GCA_038253455.1 Terriglobales bacterium
AACGCCGGCCATACTCCGGCGCTGCTGAAAGATTCCCAGGGCATCTCTTCGCTCGACGCCACCGGCCTGCCGCTGGGGTTATTCTCCCACACCATTCAGGATGCAAGTTTTTCCGTGCTTCAGCCCGGCGCCTCGCTGGTGCTCGTCTCCAAGGGATTGGTGGAGAGCCGGTCAGGTTCGCATGAGTTTGGCATGGACCGCGTAAAACAGGCGGTCGAATCCGGCGTCCACACCGACGCCGAGAATTTGTGCCAGAACCTCTTGAAGGAAGTAGCCAGCTTTTCCGAGAGTCCCACGCATTTTGGGCCGGCGTTGCATGTGCCCGGCTTCCACCATGCCGCGGAGCCTAACGACGTGACCGCGCTCGCCTTGCGGCGCGCCGCGCCGGCCAGCAAAGTTGCCATCGCCTGAAGGGTTTGCCGCTAGACCTTGTCGGCCACGAAATCGACGATGCGCAACCGGTCAGACATGCGCAGGTTAAGGAATTCGGCGCCCTGCTTGTCCCCTTCGGAATGCTTGACCACCGCTTTCACCTTCACCCACGGATCGTCCGGCGTCAACCGGTAGTGGATCGCAATTTCCGATTCTAGAGCCAGCGTGGTGTCGGCTGCGAATGAGACCCCGCCGGTCCCGATTTCGAATCCTACCCCGTCCTTGAGGTCGTTGCCGGTACCGTAGCGGACCTCGAACCTGGCCGGGGAACGGGGAAAAGCCCTGCGGTCATAGCGGCGTTGCTCCTTTGATTTTTTCCCTCCGACACGTCGGCGATCTTTCACAGGCCTGTCTCCTTCGGTTCCCAGAGGCGATGCCCAGGGGAGTGCTGGGATTTTCGGATTTTACACTCTTTTGATTTCGTCCTCAGGTGTAACTATGGATACCGGCACGAGACCGCGCCAGTGTGCATGGACCGGGGGGGACATGCCGCCGCGGCTGGTTTTAAGCATCTTGAGAGGCTAAAATGGTACTTGGCTCTAATTCCGAATCAGACAGGCTGCGCTACTAATTATGTCTTCCATTAAAAAGTTCAGGTTACTCGTATTTGCGGCAGCGCTGGTGATCGGCGCCATTCCGGCGATCGCCGATTCCATTGTCGAGGATATCGTCGCCCGCATCAACGACCAGATCATCACCGCGTCGGAGCTGAAACGCAGCAAGGAACAGTTGCTCACCGAGCTCAAGCAGCAGTACGGCGCCGAGGCCGACGCCAAGTACGCCGAGCGCGATAAGGACATCCTCCGCGACCTCATCGACCAGAAGTTGCTGCTGGCCAAGGGCAAAGCCGATGGTCTCACCGGCGATACCGAGCTGGTCAAGCGGCTGGACGAGCTGCGCAAGCAGATGAACCTTGAATCCATGGACGACCTGGAAAAAGAGGCCCTGAAACAAGGCGTCTCCTTTGAGGATTTTAAGCAGAACATCCGCAGCAACATCATTACCCAGCAGGTGATCGGACGCGACGTGGGCTCCAAGATCCAGATGACCCAGCAGGATGCGCAGAAATTCTTCAAGGAGCACCAGAAAGAGCTGGAGCAGCCGGAAAGCATTCAGCTCAGCGAAATACTGGTCAGCATCGACAAGGCCGTCCCCGAAGATCCCAAGGACCCGGATTCAAAGGCGGTCACCGCGCGCCGCAAGGCGGAAAAAACGCTGGCGGCGATTCGCGCCGGCAAAAAGTTTGAAGATGCCGCCAGGGAATCATCCGACGGCCCAACCGCCGCCCAGGGCGGCGACCTCGGAGTGTTCAAGCCAGGCCAACTTGCCAAGGAGCTGCAGGACCGCACTTTTGCCATGAAGGCGGGCGATATCTCCGACGTCATTCGCACCAAGCAGGGCTTCATCATTCTGAAGGTGACCGCCCACAATGCCGCGGGCATGCCCACCATGAAGCAGATCGAGCCGCAAATCCAGGAACAGATCTACCTGGAAAAACTGCAACCCGCCCTGCGCGCCTACCTCACCAAGTTGCGCGAGGTCGCATACGTTGACGTCAAGCCCGGCTTCATCGATAGCGGCGCCAGCGCCAACCAGACCAAGCCGGTCTATACCAACACTGCCCTCGAAGAGTCGAAGAAGAAAAAGAAAAAGCGGATGCTGATTTTCTAGAACTCCCTTAGAGTCGCAGCGGTGTGACCGTTTGTCGCCTGGCATTCGCGGTTGCGCCGGTGGCAAGGCTCATCGCTCCATTTTTCCGCCGGTAACGAACTTGCCCCACTTGCCGCGGTTTTTTGGGTTAATCTTTCCTGGTATGCGGGCAGGGTGCAAACTTCCGTCCCAGAAGAGACGCTTATGAAAGAGTTTTTTATCGCTGATGCCGGGCAGATGTCCGATCAGAACATCACTTCGTCATTTGTCGTTGCCTCCAAGCAGGTCAAGGCCAAGAAAAACGGAGAACCCTATCTCGCCCTCACGCTGGCCGACCGCACCGGCCAGATCGAAGCCAAGATGTGGGACAACGTCGCCGATTGCCTGGAAACGTTTTCCCAGTCGGACCTGGTTAAAGTCCGCGGCCTGCTCGATCGTTATCAAGGACGCATGCAGCTCACCATCCACCGCATTCGGCGCATGGATGAATCCGAAGCCGACTACTCCGATTACCTTCCCAAGACCACCAAAGACGTCGAGCAGTTATGGAAGACGGTGGGCGATTTTGTGGGCAGCATCCAAAACCCCTGCATTAAAAAACTGCTCGAATGTTTCATGCAGGATGAAGAAATTGAGCGCGCGTACAAGAACGCGCCCGCGGCCAAGACCCTGCACCACGCTTTTATCGGCGGCCTGCTCGATCACGTAGTCTCGCTGATGACCATGTGCGACCTGGCGTCCCGCAATTATCCCCAGGTCGATCGCGATCTGCTGCTGGCCGGCGCGTTTCTGCACGATATCGGCAAGGTGCACGAGCTCGCCTACAGCCGCTCGTTTTCCTACACCACCCGCGGCCAGTTGCTGGGCCACATGATCATCGAGCTGGAAATGCTGCACGACAAGATCGCAACGTTGAATGAAACCATGGAGCCGTGCTTTCCCGACCTGCTCAAAGTGCTGCTGGAGCACCTGATCATCAGCCACCACGGGCAATATGACTTCGGCTCTCCTAAGCTGCCCATGTTTCCCGAGGCGCTGCTGTTGCACTATCTTGACGATCTCGATTCCAAGATGGAATCGATGCGCGCCCATCTCGAACGCGAAGCCGGCAGCGAATCGGAATGGACGACCTACAATCCGTCGCTCAGCCGCACCCTGCTGAATACCAAGAAATTTATGGCCGGGCCCCTGGCGGCGGGCGGCTCCAATGCTGCGCCTCACTTGAAATCCACCGCCGCGCCGAATCCTTCTCAGGGCAAACCCAACGCCGCCGACGATGCTTTCAACAAACCTGAGGTCCCGCGATCGAGAACGGCGCCACCGGTGACCACCGTGATCGTGGAGCAAACCATCATCGTCGAGCCCGCGCCGGCGCCCGCGCAAACCAGGCTGCCCGGTCAAACCCTCCCCGAGCAAACCACTCTCAGCGAAGTCTGGAAAGAGAAGTAATTTCCTTTGGCCTCGCCATGCTCGACTTTAATCGCTATTCGGTAATCACCTTTGATTGTTACGGCACCCTGATCGATTGGGAATCGGGAATGCTGCCCGTGCTCCGCAGGCTGGCGCCCGATTATTCCGCTCAGCTCGAGGATGCGCAGCTCCTCGAAATATTTGCCGGCCTCGAAGCCGAGGCCGAGCGCGGAGCCTACAAAACCTATCGCGAAGTTTTAACCGAGGTAGCTGCAGGGTTCGCGGCGCGAGTTGGCGCAAAAGCGAGTGCCGACCAGAAGCAGGCCCTGCCCAATTCGGTGCCGCAGTGGCCCCCTTTTGATGACACCGTGGAATCCCTGCGGCGGCTGCAGCGCCGTTTCAAGCTGGGAGTGATCTCCAACGTGGACGACGATTTGTTCGCCGGTACCGCCGCTAAGCTGGAGGTAAAGTTCGATTACTTCATCTCCGCGCAGCAGGTAAGAAGCTACAAACCATCCACCGCCAATTTCATGGCGGCGCTAAAAAGGATTGGCGAGCCTCCCCAAAAAATCCTGCACGTTGCCCAAAGTCTCTATCACGACATCGCGCCCGCAACCTCGCTGGGGTTCGACACAGTATGGGTAAACCGCCGCGGCAACCAGCCCGGTTCCGGAGCAACCCCCGCCGCCAGCGCAAAACCTACCCTCGAATTGCCCAGCCTGAAAGCGCTGGCGGATTTGGTTGAATCGAAGTAACCAGGTCTTGCTTTCACTTGAACCGCACCAATCTCAAGAAGTCGCATGCCTTAATGCCGCTGCTCTCCGCGTCATCAACCTAATTCCTCATCATTTACAATCGATTCCCATGCTGAAGTTCTGCACCGCGGGTGAATCGCATGGCGAAGCGCTGATCGCCATCGTCTCCGGCTTGCCGGCAGGCGTGCCCGTCGATGCCGCATTCATCGATCGCGATCTATGGCGCCGGCAGCAGGGCTACGGGCGCGGCGGCCGTATGAAGATTGAGCACGATGCCGCGCACATTCTCTCCGGCGTGCGCCATGGGAAGACCATTGGCTCGCCCATTTCGGTGCGGCTCGAAAACCGCGACTGGAAAAATTGGCAGGAAGCGCTGCCGGTCGATGCCGGGGACATGCAAAAACACAAGTCGGTGGATTCTCCGAGGCCGGGACACGCCGACCTCGCCGGCGCCATTAAATACAACTTCCCTGAAGCCCGCTACATATTGGAACGCGCCTCCGCGCGCGAGCTGGCCGCGCGCGTCGCCGCCGGCGCGCTGGCCAAACTGTTTCTGCGCGAGCTTGGCATCGAAATCCTCAGCCATGTGATTGCCGTCGGCGCTGCTCCTTCGGAAGCCGGCGCAGCGTGGCCGCAACTGCAGGAGCTTTACGCCCGCCAGGAAGTTTTGCTCAACTGCGCGGACGCCACCGCGGAACAACGCATGAAGGCCGAGGTAGATACTGCGCTCAAGACCGGCGATTCCGTCGGCGGAATTTTTGAGGTGGTGGCGCATAACGTTCCTCCCGGCCTGGGCGCTTACGCCAACTGGGACCAGCGTCTCGATGGACTGCTCGCCGCCGCCATCATGTCACTGCAGGCGGTCAAAGCGGTCGAAATCGGTTCGGGAATCGCCTCCGCCACCGCCATGGGTTCGGCGGTGCACGATGAAATTGCCTATGCCGGCCAGGAATCCGGCGCGCCATTTACCCGGTTTACCCGCGCCCACAATAATGCCGGCGGCATCGAAGGCGGCATATCCAACGGGCAGGATATCGTGGTGCGCGGATACCTCAAACCCATCTCCACCTTGCGGCGGCCGCTGGCTTCGGTCAATTTTGAAACCCGCGAGCCGGTCAAGGCGGCATACGAGCGCAGTGACGTTTGCGTCGTACCCGCCGCCGGAGTGGCCGGAGAGGCCATGATGGCGCTCACCCTGGCATCCTGCGCGCTGGAAAAGTTTGGCGGCGACTCCATGCTCGAAACCCGGCG
>JBBSHD010000167.1:0-5483 GCA_038253455.1 Terriglobales bacterium
AGCGAATTGCGAGGGCCTGCACGTTGCTGGCGGCGAGGATTTGAAAGTCGGCGCGGCAACCGCGGTCAACCCAGATTCCACGCGCGGTGTATCCCCAGGTTGAGCCCTGAATACAGGATGACCGGCTGATCTGGCGGTTTAACTGAACTCCGGCGCTGGTGTCCGCCGAGCAATAGTGGCGGCTTCCGTTGGATTCGCAACGAATCACCTGCTGCGCCGACGCGCTCCCCGGCATTGCCAAAAAGGCGCAAGCCACGATCAAGAAACTGAATATGTACTTCATAGTTCATCCTTTCGCCGCAAATCTATAAGGGGTGGAATGGATCTTCCGCCGAAACGGGAGTTGTCTTTAGTTGGATGCAGATTTCGGCAAGGCGTGTATGGGGTTTACACGAGTTTTGGCGGGTGGAAAGGCTCGCAGGAAACGGCCGAGGGAGGCCTCCCATTAAGTAGTTGCCGCAAAGGATTGTCATTCGGAACGAAGCCGGGCTACCTTCACAACTTCTTTGAGGTCTTGCCGCAAGCAAGGGCAACAGTACGGGCCAACCATGACCCAAAGTAACTTGGCGGATGTCCCCCATATCCCGCAGAATCCCTCGAGTACCGCAAAAAACTGAGCCTCCCCAAAAATAAGCGTGAAATCTTCGCAACTTGCGGCCAAGCAAGGGGTTGATGCCTTTACAGGCCTTGACATTAGCCTTTTTATCCAATATTCAGTATAGAAAGAGAATTACCCCAGGCAGGCCCCATGCTCACAGCTACTTCCAAGAAACCTACTTTGGCCAAGGTGCTGGTTGCCCTGACAGCCGTTTTACTGCTGATTTTTCAAGCCGGATGCGGCGGCGGAGGCAACAATTTCACCCCGGCCGCGGCCGCTCCGGCGCCGCCCCCGATCAGCGCACCGCCGCCTGCCCCACTGCCCGCGGCCACCGCCGCGCGGTTTCTCGAGCAATCTACATTCGGCCCGACTCCCGAACTGATCGCCCACGTGCAGACCACCGGCCTGCAGGGATATCTTGACGAGCAGTTCGCGGCCCCAATTTCCAGCTACGACGAGCCCGCCGTGGCATCTCCGCTGGCCCCGGTGCAGGCGCGTTTGGTGGTGAATGCCCTGAACGACCCCGACCAGCTACGCCAGCGAGTCGCCTTTGCCCTGGGCGAGATCATGGTCATTTCCGGCGACAAGATCAACACCGCCGATGCCTTCGTGCCCTATCTGCGCGTGTTGCACGCCGACGCCTTCGGAAATTTTTATGACTTGCTGAAAGACGTGACCCTCAGCCCCGCCATGGGCCGTTACCTCGACATGGTGAACAACGACAAGACACCGCTGGACGCCAAAGTCGGTCCCAATGAAAATTACGCGCGTGAACTTATGCAGTTGTTTTCCATCGGGGTTTCGCGGCTGAATATCGACGGGACGATGCAAATCGGTTCCGACGGCAATCCCATTCCCACTTACGATCAGGACATCGTCGAAGGGTTCGCGCACGTCTTTACGGGATGGACGTACCCCACCAAGCCCGGGGCCACGCTCGCGAGACACAATCCGCCCTACTATTCCGGTCCCATGGTCGCATTGGAGAGCAACCACGAGACGGGATCGAAACTCCTGCTCAACGGCGTAACTTTACCGCCGGGACAAACCACCGGTAAGGACCTCAGCGACGCCCTGCAGAACGTCTTCAACAATCCTAACGTCGGGCCTTTTATCGGCAAACAACTGATTCAGCACCTGGTCACCAGCAATCCCAGCCCGGAATATGTAAAGCGCGTGGCCCTGGTATTCAACGACAACGGCTCCGGCGTGCGCGGCGACCTGCGCGCGGTCATCACCGCCATCCTGATGGATCCCGAAGCGCGGCGCGATTCCGCGGGCCAGAGTCAGCCCGGCGACGGACACATGAAGGAGCCCATCCTTTATATGACATCACTGCTGCGGGCACTGCACGCAACCAGCGACGGCAAGTCAGTGGTAAGCAACTCCGTTGCCATGGAGCAGAACTTGCTGCGTCCTCCGTCGGTGTTCAATTATTTTCCCCCGGACTATCAAATTCCCGGGACCACCACCTTGGGCCCCGAATTCAAGATCTGGGACAACTCGACGTCGGTGGCGCGCATAAATTTTGCCAATTCGCTGGTTTATGGCAGCCTGGGTTCGGGGACTACGGTCGATCTTTCATCGCTGGTGGCGCAGGCCGGTGATTCCGCCAAGCTGCTCGATCAGTTGGACGCGGTGTTTACCCACAGCCAGATGTCATCTGCCATGCGCGGCGCAATTCTGACCATCATCTCGGGAATCACTGACACCCGCCGCCGCACCCAGGCGGCCATTTATCTGATCGTTACTTCCAGCCAGTACCAGGTGCAACACTGATGAGGAACGCATGACCGTATCGCGCAGGGATTTTCTGAGACTCAGTTGCTGTTCAGCCGCCGTGGGCATGGCTGCAAATTTCAGCAAGTTTGGACTGATCAACGCCATGGCTGCCCCGGCCGACGATTACAAGGCCCTGGTATGCATCTTCCTGTTTGGCGGCAACGACGCCAACAATATGGTGGTGCCGCTCAGCAGCACCGACTACGGCAATTATGCCAAGGTCCGCGGCGCCCTGGCATTGCCGCAGGCCAGCCTGCTGCCGGTGATGCCGCCGAGCGCGGGCGCGCCTTTCGGGCTGCATCCCAACCTGCCCGAGTTGCAATCATTGTTTAACCAGAAGAAGCTGGCGGTGCTGACCAACGTCGGTGTGCTGGTGAAGCCCGTGACCCGCGCCCAATACCTGGCGCGGTCCGCTGCGGTGCCCAGCCACTTGTTTTCGCACGCTGACCAGCAGGCGCAATGGCAGACCTCAATCCCCAGCGGAATGAGCGACACCGGATGGGCGGGCCGCACCGCCGACAAAATTGAAGCCATCTACGGCAAGCCAACCTTCCCCACCGTGGTCTCGGTGGCGGGGACAAACATTTTCTGCGACGGCATCAGCACCCATCCCGCCACGATTTCGCCTGATTCCTCGCAACTGCTCAGCGGGTTTAATGGATCGGCGGAATCCAATGCCCGCATGTCGGCGCTGCAGCAGTTGCTCACCTTTGATTCCGGAATGTCGCTGATCCAGGCGGCCAGCGGCACCACCGCCAATGCATTGAAAAACGGCGACCTGCTGGCCAAGGCCCTGGCATCGGTTACCGCGCTGGCAACTCCGTTCCCCGCAACCAGTTTAGGAAAGCAGCTTGGCCAGATCGCGAAACTGATCCAAGTGCGCGCCGCACTTGGTCTCAAACGCCAGATATTCTTCTGCTCGCTGCAGGGCTTTGACACCCATAGCGACCAGTTGAACCATCACCAGGCCCTTTATTCGCAAGTGGCGCCGGCGATGGCGGCGTTCGAGAACGCCACCATTGAAATGGGCGTGGAACCCCAGGTGACCAGCTTCACGCTGTCTGATTTCGGACGCACATTCCTGCCGGCTTCCGGTGGAGGCACCGACCATGCCTGGGGAAGCCACCAGTTCATCATGGGCGGCGCAGTGCAGGGCGGGGATTTCTACGGAAAATTTCCCAGCCTGGCGCTGAGTGGTCCCGACGACACCGGGGACGAAGGCCGCTGGATTCCCACGACTTCGCTCGATCAGTACGCCGCCACCCTGGCATCGTGGTTTGGGGTGCCGGCCGCCGATCTGCCGTCAGTGTTTCCCAACATCGGAAATTTCGCGAACCCCACACTGAAATTTCTGGGCTGAGAACCGGCGGCGATCCGCCGCGGTTCACAACAGCGCTAGGATTTGGAGGCGAGCACTCGCGCCTCCTCGCGGATGCTCCGCCACGCCGCCTCCACGTGTCGCGCCGTCGTATTCGTCTGTCCCACGCAGAAACGCAATGTGAATTTATTGTGCAGGCGGGTGTGCGTCAGGTACAGATCGCCGCTGCGGTTCAGGTTATTCATCAACGCCTGGTTGAGCTCGTCCCCACCCTTGTGGCGGAAACAGACCAGGTTCAGCGGCGTGGGCGCCGCCAGCTCGAAGCTATCATCGGCGTTGATCCATCCGGCAAACTGCTGCGCCAGCGCCACATGCTCGCGGATGTGATGCCGCAATCCCTCCACTCCGTAATGACGAATCACGAACCATAGCTTGAGCGAGCGGAAGCGGCGCCCCAGGGGCACATGCCAATCGCGATAATCAATCACCTCGCCAGATTCGCTAGGCTGGTTGCGCAGGTATTCGGGAAGAATACTCAGAGTGTCGATCAAGGCCTTGCGGTCGGCCACGTAAAAACATGTGCAGTCAAAGTTGGTGAACATCCACTTGTGCGGATCGAAGCAATAGCTGTCGGCGAGCTCCAGTCCGTCGTGAATAAACCGGAATTCAGGACACAGCGCCGCCGCGCCCGACATGGCGGCATCGACATGCAGCCAGATGCCATGCTGCTTGCACAGGGCGCCGATGGCAGACAGCGGGTCCATCGCGTTGGATGAGGTTGTGCCCACGGTGGCGCAAACAAAGCAGGGAAGCAGGCCATCGCCCAGGTCGTGCTCGATGGCGCGAGAGAGAGCGTCCGGCCGCAGCGCGAAATTTTCGTCCACTTCGATAAGGCGAAGGTTGGCTGATCCCAGCCCTGCGATTTTCATCGCCTTCTCGATGGAAGAGTGCGCCTGGGTGGACGTGTATGCCACCAGGCGGCCGTCGCATCCCTGCTGGTTCGTCCTGAAGTGCGAGGCGCGCTCGCGTCCGGCAAGCAGTGCACAGAGGGCCGCGCTGGAGGCGGAATCCTGAATGACGCCGCCGCCGCGGCCGCTGGAAAGAAAACTCGGCGGCAGGCCCAGCATGGTTACCAGCCAATCCAGCACATGAGTTTCAAGCTCGGTGCAGGCCGGGCTGGTCGCCCACAACATGCCCTGCACTCCCAGGCCGGAGGAAACCATGTCCCCGAGGATGGAGGGCCCCGAAGTGTTCGCGGGAAAGTAGGCGAAGAAGTTTGGTGACTGCCAGTGGGTAATGCCGGGAAGAATAATGTCGTCGAGATCTTTCAGGATGGCCGCAAACGGCTCGCCATTTTCCGGCGCGGTCGCGGGCAGCGCGGCGCGCACGTCTCCATTACGAACCTGCGAGAGCACAGGGAAATCCTCGACCCGCTGGTGGTAGGCGGCAATCCAGTCAACCACGGCGCGGCCATTCTCGCGAAATTCATCAGGGGTCATGTGGAACGGCCCCGCGGATGCAGGCGAAGCGTTTGCGGGATGGTTAACTTTATCTGACACGAATGGGTCCGGGGAAGAACGCTTGCCAGAACAGCGACGCCGTCAGAGCCGGTGTCGAAAATCGGATGGCAGAAGAATACCCTATCGCGAAATGTGCCGAAGGAAACGGCTTTCTGCGGAAGGAGCTTACATATAACAAAATGTAAGCAAACGAAGATGCTATCCCTCCCTCGGTTGTCATTCTGACGATCCCCGGCTTTATCGGGGTGAGGAAGAACCCCTACTC
>JBBSHD010000168.1:0-5417 GCA_038253455.1 Terriglobales bacterium
ATGCAAGCCCAACTCTCCGGTAGAGCCGATGTACATCGCGGGACGCAGGCGCACCGCTTCCATGCCTCCCAGGACTTTTATGGAGTCCGCGGTATAAGACCCGTTTCCAGCCGCGCCGTTGCCGTTTTTGGGCTTGGCTTCGGGTACTGGTTTTACCTCGGCATTTGCAATCAAATCTTTGGTCGAAGCCATTGAACTCCAGTGTCAGCGCAGCCCCTTGGCTGGGGCGCAGGTGAATGAGGCAAACAGTTGATTTTAATACCGGTTAGTACGTGATTTCAGTCTCTATTTTAGCACATTCTCAGACGCTTTACTGATATGAACCCGGCAATGTAAAGATCGAAAACTTGGCACTTCCACAGCTGCAAACCCAAGGGGAACCGACGCGCCCGAAGGCCGGGAAAAGCAGCCATTTTCTGAGAGTCTTATTACTTATTGGTTAATACCACGTAGATTACTTAATTAAAATCTTGCTATTTTTATATACATATATAGAATTGACTCAAGAAGCACCCATCCTAACAATCCGATCGTTACTGGAGAATCCCCCCGATGAACCGTGTAACTCGCATCCTTACCGTTGCCCTTTTCTTTGTTGCTACCCTTGCCACCTTTTCCGCTTCCTTCCACGAAACCAAAGTCATCGCCGGCGGAGCCCCGATTCCGTGGTGCATTCCTGACGGCGGTAAATGCACTTTACCTGAGTAACCACGGTTACTAATGTAACTGGCGACCCTCGGCGGGTGAGCGTAATGTCATTTCCGAGGGTTTTTTTATGTTATCGGCAGACGTGCTTTGGCTTGCGGGACCAGTGCTGCAATTGGTTTTGATCGTAGTCCTGCTGCGCACAAAACTGGCGCGCCAATTTCCTTTCTTTTTTGCCTACACCGTATATGAGATCGCCAGCAACGCCGTTCTTTTCGGCTTGTACCGCGGCCAATACGGCAAGTCCTATTTTTATACATTTTGGATTTGCCGGGCGCTTAGTATCTTGATGGGCTTTGGCGCGTTGTACGAGATATTCGCGTTTGCCCTTCGCCCCTATACCGGGTTGCGCGACCTGGGAATGATGATGTTCCGTTGGGCCGCCTTGCTGTTGCTGTTGATCAGCGGCGTAATGGCGGGCTCCGGCGCCTCCTCACAACTGGCTTCCGTGACCAAGACCCTGGTCAACCTCGAACTCAGCATGGGAGTCATGCAGTTCGGCCTGTTGATGTTCATGTTTATTTGCGCGTCATCCCTGGGGCTTTCGTGGCGTACTCCGGCATTTGGCATTGCCCTTGGTTTCGGCATTTCGGCGGCATCAGAACTGCTGGTGAGCAGCCTCAAGGCACACCTGTGGAGGGGTTGGGACGTTTCCTTAAACCTGCTTGGCAGCGCGGCCTATGACGTGTCGGTGGTCTTGTGGCTGGGCTATATGCTTATGCCGGCGACCCAGAAAACTCTCGCCAGGGTGGTGTACCAGCCGGTGTTCGATCGTTGGAACCAGGCGGCTATGCTGGTGCTGAATCAGCCGGGAAGCGCGGCGCAGCCGGTGGAGCAGCCCTCTTACCTATCTGATCTGGAGCGGACGGTGGCGACGGTGATGGCCGGCAGTGGGCGCCGTCCCTCGGAGGGTGTCTCGGAACTGCCAGCGGCAAACAAAGCCGGTGCAACCAAGGAGCCTTTAATCGGTCCGGACCACAAGTACGCCCTTTCCGGTCTTTTCTCAGCCGGGCGATAAGCGCCCGGGGCACGATCGAGACGGCTTTATGAAGAGCGCTCATCAGCAGGCTGAAATGCCTGCTGCCGTTTATTGCGCTGTGAGTTTTTGCTCTTCGGTGGGAGCAGCGGATCCCACCCTTGAGGAGTCTTTCAATTCGGCCAATTGAGATATCTTCACCGGCATCACCATCGCACATTGGTGGGAGCAGCGGACTTCAGAGTCTGTGTCACAACTCGAAAATCAGGTCGTCGGTGGGGTCATGCTAACTTCGCGGGTCTCCGATCAAGGCGTGATTAAAAGAAAACGCGGGCACTGACCCCGCTTCAGTGATCAATTCAGTTATCGGCCCGCGGCTGGCGCCGCTACCTGGCGGTATTCTGCGGATAAACCACCACACACCTGCGTCCCGCTTCGCCTTTGCTTTCAGTGCGCAAGTCTCCGGAATCCTGAAAAGCCAGATGGATCATCCTGCGCTCGCGTGCCGACATGGGGGCAAACTCAAACGGCACGCCAGTGTCGCGCACCTGGGCAGCGGCCAGATCGGCGGTCACTTTTAATTCCCGCAGCCGGATAGCTTTCTGGTTCATGCAGTCGAAGCTGACCTTGTCGTGGTCTTCACTCTCCAGGCGCAGTGCGCGATGAGCGATGTGTTCGAAGGCGCGCAGCAGGTCGCCGCCACGCTCCAGCAGCACGGGACTGTCCGGCCCGGCGAGATCCACCACAATCACTGGCTGTTCCCAGTCGGTGGAGGGGGAAGCGGGGGGCACGGTGATGCGGTATTTCAGCCGGAAGCCTCCGCGCGCCAGCAGCATCTTGAGGACTTCATCAATCTTGCGTGCAGCGGCAACTTTATCTGCGATGGGCATGAATGGTCGTCTCTGGTTGCCGGACTTGCGGCAACGGTTCAGGTTGCATTATAGGCGAGGCCGGATGGAAGGCCGCCTGTTTAGCAAGCCCGGAAGTTACAGCAGGCCGCGTCCCAAATTTCCGGCGCTCAGCGTTTCTTTTTTCCTTTTACCACGATCTCAGCCGGTGGATTGGAACTTCGGCTGCCATAGTTCATCCACAACTGCTGCGCGCTGCCCAGGATGTTCCCCAGCACCCAGTAGAGGCTCACGCCGGCGGCCATGAACCAGCTGAAATATCCCATCATGGCGGGCATCATCAGGGTCATCATTTTCTGCTGCGCCGGATCGATTCCGGGCTGCGGCGTGAGCCGCTGCATGGCGATCATGCTGACCACGATCAGGATGGGCAGAATGCGATACGGATCAGGGGAAGAAAGGTCCTTGATCCACAGCCAGTGGGCGTGGCGCAGCTCGATGGCGTTGCCCAGCATGGCGTAAAAAGCGATGAGGAACGGAAACTGGATGAGCATGGGCAGGCAGCCCCCCACGGGGTTGACCCCTTCCCGCTTCATGATTTCCTGGATTTCCTGGTTCTTTTCCGCCTGGCGCGGATCGGTCAGCTTGTATTTCTTATATTTTTCCTTGATAGCGTTGATCTGGGGCTGAACCTTCTGCATTTTTTGCGAGGACTTAATGCTGCTCATGCGCAACGGCCACAAAGCCAGGTTGATGATCAGGGTAAGAATGGCGATCGACCATCCCCAGTTATGCACCCAGTGCTCTTCGGTCCAGTTGAGCCACAGGAAGAGGGGCTTGGCGATGAGCTTGAACATGCCGAAATCAACGATGCCGGTGATATCGCCGCCGCCGCCCTGCGGTGATGCCTTGACCTGCTCCAGCACGTCGAAGTTTTTTGGGCCCACGAACAGCCGCTCCCGCGTGGTTCCACCGGCGCCGCCGCCAACCGCCACGCCCAGCAGCGAAATTTTGGTGTTTTCGCCGTCCGGCTTTTTGGGGTCTTTAGGAATCTGCAGCTGGCTGTGCAGGGTCACCAGCGCCGATCCATTGGGGTCGTCGGGTAGAAATACGGCGGCAAAATAAGAGCCCACGATGCCCGCCCAGGCGAACGGTCCGGCGACGGTGCTCCCCCCGCTGATTTTTTTGGCGGCCAGGCGCTGGATGTCCTGTCCCTGCATCCAGTCCACCTTGGACGCCGCATAGGAGGCCATAGTGTGCTGGTCGCCGAATCCCGAGGGCCATGACGGAAATGCAGCCACCACCACGCCTTTTTGCGTGACCGATGTTTCCACCTTCACCACATAAGATTCGTCGAAGCCAAAGCTCTTATGCACCACCAGGTCGCCTGACGAATAGTCGAAAGCCACCGTGCCCGGCGCGTGAATATTGCCCTGGGGTTCGGCCACGAAAAGGCTTTCGCTCAGTCTCTTGCGCAGTTGTTCGTCGTAGGTCCACAACGACAGGGGATAGCCGTTGGCCGGCGCCGCAGTCTGGTTTACCAGCTCCAGCGGTTTCCCGTTATCATCGTCATATTTTTTCAGGATCCACGACTTCACCTGGGCGCCGCGGTTGGTGAAGGTGATGCGATACATGTCGTTCTCGACCACGGTATCGCCTTCCACGCTGGCTTGTTTCACGGGAACAAGTGAAACCTGAGGCTCGGTTGAGTTGTTCGCCGGGACCGACGAGGCAGCAGGGTTGCTTACCGGGGCGTTCGCGGAAATCGGCGCCAGGACGCGCACCGGTTGCGGCGGCTTGAAATAGCGCGACATGATCTGCTGGCTGACGTAGATGGCGAGAAAGGTGAGGGCGAATGCCAGAAGCATTCGGCGCTCCATGCCGGGATCGTTCTGCGGGTTATGAAATTCGGTCAATTGGTTTTACCTTCAGGACTTGAATAAAAGCGGTGCGCCGGGGTTGCCGGCGGAATTCCGTCCGCGCGACGCGGCGTCTCGCCCTGCAGTCGCACAATGGGCACAGGATCAAAACCTCCCGCGGAAAATGGGTGGCAGCGCAGCAGCCGGCGGGCGGCCAGGGCGCTACCGCGGATCATTCCATGACGCGCCAGCGCTTCCGCCGCATATTCCGAACACGAAGGCTCGAACCCGCAAGCGCCAGGCAAATGGGGAGAGAGCAATAATTTGTAGGCCCTCAGCAGAACTGCAATGGCGTTCGTCATACGCTTCTTGCCGGAAGGCCGCCGCCCTGACTTTTGCCCATACCGGCGCGCACCGCTGCAAACGCCTTGCGCACCTCGGCTTGCAGGCCCGCGAAGTCGCTCGACAGCACGGTCTTGCGGGCGTTGATGACAATATCCACCCGCAGATCGCTGCCCAGTTCCTGCATGGCGGAGCCGACGGCGGAGCGCATGCGGCGCTTGATCCGGTTGCGATCCACGGCCCCACCCAGTTTCTTGCCCACGGTCAGGCCAATGCGCGGACCGGAAGTCGCCGGCCCGCCGGCGCCCGGCACAGCCATACGCGGCATATAAAAAATGATCATCTGCGGCGAAAAAACTTTCTTCCCATTCTGATAGACGTTTTCAAAGGTCGCATGCTTCAGGATTCGGGCGGTGCGCGGAAAACTCTGGGAAACTGCGCTCATTGTTATGTGGTCAGCCGCAAGGGACCAGTGATCAGGCGGCTGCGCCGCCGTCTGACTCGGACACAAATCTGAGACCGCAATGGGAATCTGGTTTGGCATGAAGCCGGAAGACGGCGCAAGTCCATTAGGGCCGCGGGCAAGACAAGCCCCGGCAAACTCTGGCGGGAATCCGGGGGAAGACTGAAACACTGGCAAAGGCTCGCGGAAATGGCGGGGTTAATCGCGGAAACCGGCGCTCACGG
>JBBSHD010000169.1:0-5376 GCA_038253455.1 Terriglobales bacterium
AGGCCCGCCTCGTTGGTGAACTGGCCGGGAATCTTCGGGGCCAGCGCTGCGACATTCTGGTAAGCGCCGGGCTGCGGTTGGTTGATGTCGGCGATGCCGATCAGGTGGGTGCTCTTGGCGCCATAGTAGCCGATGTCGAGCAGCACGCTCCTGGGGAACTCGTGCTGCATGTCAAAGCTCCATTGCTGGGTATAAGGCACCGCCTCGGAGTTGGGCGTGCCGCGCAGGTTGCGCGGCGCCGCGCTTACAAACGCCGCGCCTCCTCCCGGGTTGTCGAACCGCGTGTTGGGTATGCTGATGCTTTGCACGAACGGCAGATTGGTAAAGATGTTCTGTTCGTAGATACCGAACAGCGAAGAGTCGTAGGAAAGCCCGTAACCGGTGCGAATGGCCGTTTTGCCGTCACCCCAGGGGTCCCAGGCTAGACCAAAGCGCGGCGAGAAATTCTTGTAGTTGGTGGGCGCCACCGCCTGGCCAAACGGCGAGGTGGTTCCGTTGACGATGATTCCATTCAACGGATCGGCGCCGGGGGTGATGATGTTGCCGGTGGTGGCGTTGATCACCGGTGCATTGGCCGGGTTGTAACGCCGGGGATCAAAGTTGGTCAGGAAATGGTTGAAATCGGTCGGCTGGCGGAACAGCGACCACCGCAGGCCGAAGCTCACCGTCAGGTTGGGCCTTACCTTGTATTCATCCTGCCCGTACAACTCCAGTTGCGAGGCATGGATGTCGGGCGTCAGGTCAACAGAGGCCTGGGTGTAGTTGCTTACGAACCCCGAAAGGAAGCTGGCAAAGGACTGCTGGAAGCTGGTGGCCGCGCTGCCCGCCGGCCGGCCAGTGTTGTTGAAGGCGAATGTTCCGGTATTGTTGCCGCCGGCGTTTTCGTTCTTCTGGTAGCGGTGGTAGGTGCCTCCGAATTTCAGGTTGTGCTGGGAGACAATCTTGGTCACGTTCTCGAAAAAGTTGTAATCGCGATTGAAGTCGCGGTAGGGGCCGAACCCGGTGATGGAGGAGCCGGTCTGGAAGGTGACGGCCGGAATGCGCGCCAGCGAAGACGTGAACGGCAGCGCGGGCCGAACGTCAGGAGATTGCGCCGCGCCAATCAGGCCGATGGGATCGCTCAGGATCGCCCCGTAGGAATACGCAAAGCCTCCATCCAGCAGCAGTGTGGGGGTAAGGGTCCCGGTAAATGTCGCCAGGTAGCTTCGTCCCGGAGCGTTGGTTTGGGTCGTGGAAACTCCGGGCAAAGCCGCGTTGGTGAACAATCCGCCCGGTTCAGTCGTGGGAATGGTGTCATTGATAAATCGGAAGGCCAGTGACAGACTGTCATTTACACGGTGATCCAGGCGCAGCAACTCCTGCCGTGAGTTCAGCACGGTGCGGAATGTAGAGAACAACCCGTGCGGATCCAGCGGGCTATTGGGCGCCGGCAAGCCGTTAATCACGTCTTTGAGATAAGCCGCGGCCGCCGGATTGATGCTCGTAACCTGGGTGCCGGAGGCGGTGCAGACTCCGGCGGCGCTGAACGCGACGCAAACCGGCGCGCTGAAGGTTCCCGAGCGCTCGGCGATGGTGGGAACGATCGCACTGGGGTTGGTATAAATGATGGTGCGTCGCAACTCCTCGGAGTAGAAGAAGAACGTCTTGTTTTTTTCCGGCGTATACAGGCCGGGTATGCGCACCGGGCCGCCGATGGTTCCGCCAAAATTGTTGTAGCGCAGCTTGGGCTTGGTCAAGCCTGCCAGTTTGTTGAAATAGGTGTTGGCATTCAACACGTCGTTGCGAAAGAACTCATAGACGTCGCCGTGAAACTTGTCGGAACCGCTCTTGGTGACCACGTTGATCATGCCGCCCGCGGCGCGGCCAAATTCGGCGCTGTACAGCCCGCGCAACACCTTGAATTCCGCGATGGCGTCCACGCTGGGATAGGTAAGCAGCGTCAGGTTTGAACCGCGATCCACGTTGTCGGCGCCATCCACCGTCCAGTTGTTGGCGCTGGTGCGTTGTCCGTTGAGCGAATAAGCTACAACAGCGGTCTGCCCGCCAGGGACCGTCACCCCAATATAAAGCTGGTCGGTAGCTCCACCGTAGCTTACGCCCGGTTGCAACGACACCAACTGCTCGTAGTTGCGATTATTTAATGAAAGTTCGGTAATCTGTTTGCCACTGATCAACCCCGCTGCCGTGGCGGTCTGGGTGTCCACCTGCACCGGCGAAGCTTCCACCGTAACCTGTTCGCCCGTGGAGCTGGGTTTCAGCGAGAAGTCGTAGCGTTGCTCGTCGTTGACGTGCAGCTCAATGGCGGTCACCGAGGATGTGGCAAAACCCGGCGCCCCTACCGACACTGAATAATGACCGATAGAAAGCAGTGGGGCGGTGTAGTTCCCCAAATCGTCCGTATTCAAAGTTCGCGCCACCAGGTTGGTGTCGGTGTTGGTGACGGTCACCGTCGCACCGCGCACCACCGCGCCGCTCTGGTCGATCACCGTTCCTGTAATTGAGCCGGTAATATTCTGCCCCGGCAGGGCAACAGCAAATACCAGCAGCAGAAGACTCATCAGGCACAACCGTGTGGCTAATCGCATTAGTTTCTCCGGAGAATTTAGTTGTAATAGCCGAACTTAGCGGACGCGGTAAGTGTAGGCATAAGATTAATAATTATCAATAGCTATTGCGGCATATTTTGTGGAGTTCATTTTTCACAGCACGCGATGAAGAGAAAATCAGGCCTTTCGCAAATGCCCTGGCAAGGGAAGGTTGCCGGCCTTCCGCGCGGAAAAAACGATATTGCATGAGCTGGACTGGCGCTTATCCTTCCCGGGCGCATAACCCGAATCGCCACCGCCTGTGCCAAAGCAGCGGTTGGCCAAAACCGACAAGCTGGAAAAAAAATCTTTTAAGCCGCCGCCGCGTTATGGCTGGTCGAATGAATACCGCACTTCACGCAGGGTGTCGAGGAGGTCTTGCGGGTGCACCGGCTTGAACACCACCAGGAACTGGTGGCCGCGTTCGCGGGCGCGATGCAGTATCTCGGTGCTGTCGGCCAGGCCGGTGAATAAGACCACCCGGCATCGGGGGAAAAGCTTTTGCACCTCAATCGCCAGCTCCACCCCGTTCAGGTCCGGCATCATGACGTCGCTGACCAGCACATCGGGCTTGAATTCCGGCGCGCGCTGCAGCGCAGCCTCGCCCCCGTAAGACGCCGAGGCATGGTAGCCGTTGATGTTGAGGATCACCACCAGGGTATCGGCGATCAGTGGCTCATCGTCCACCACCAGCACCCTGGTCTTCACCGCGGCATTTTCATCAGCGGGGAGACTGCTCATTCCACCTTCTCA
Organism: Terriglobales bacterium; assembly: GCA_038253455.1. Lineage (GTDB taxonomy): Bacteria > Acidobacteriota > Terriglobia > Terriglobales > Acidobacteriaceae > JBBQWT01. The sequence goes on from JBBSHD010000169.1 coordinate 3,339, forward strand.
ACATGAGGTAAGTGCCGCCCGGGATTCGCGGCGCCGAATTAGTCTAGCCGAAAATCGCGTGCGCGAATATGGCCGCTCCGGGAAGGTGCATAAAGAGGAAACTGGGAACCCTCAGGCGCTCTTGCCGAATAATCCCATCTGCGCGCCGCGATGAAGGGCGACACCGCTTCCCGCCGCGCGCATCTTCTGGCGTTCGTCGCGCAGCGGCATTCCGTGCTTGCGGCACATATCTTCCACGCGTGCGCAGATTTGCCGCCGGTACGATTGGCTTAGGTAGGCGTTCTTGCGGTAGCGCTGCTGGTACTCGGCAGTGAGATGAGGGAAATTTTTTGCCAGGAAGGGCATGAAGACTTTTTGCGCGCATGGTTTCAGGAACAGCGGGTTGGCGAAGATGTAGCGCGCCCCGGCGCGCGCCGCCGCCTGCACCAGTGCGTCCAGGCCCGCCTGGCTGTCGGTGATGCCGGGCAGCACCGGCGCGCAGATCACGCCGGATTGAATGCCCAAGCCATTCAATTTCTTTACCGCGTCGAGCCGCAGATCGGGCCGTGGCGCGCGCACCTCCAGAAGCCGCGCCAGGTCGTTATCCACGGTGGTTACGGTCATATGGACGGCCAGCGAGTTTTGCGCGGCGATGCGCTGCAGCAGCCCGGCGTCGCGCAACACCATGGGAGACTTCGTCACCACCCCGATTTCCAACCCGGAATGTCGCGCCAGTTCTTCCATGATCGATCGCGTGACCTGGTAGCGCCGCTCTGCGGGCTGGTACGGGTCGGTGGCCGTGCCGATGGCGATCCCCTGCCCCGGTTTTACTTTCTTGAGCTCCCGGCGCAGCAGCCATCCGCAATTTTGCTTGGCAAAAATCTTGCGCTCGAAATCGAGCCCATTGCGCATCTCCATAAATTCATGGGTATAGCGCGCGTAACAATAAGTGCAGGCAAATTCACAGCCGCGATAAGGATTGATCGTCCACTGGAAAGGCAGATGCGGAGCATCGCATTTGCTCATGATGGAGCGTGCGGCAATGGTGAAATATTCGACCCCATGGCCTTCATCGAGCGCCTCGCCCTGGCTGGCCAGCCGCGCAATGCCCACCAGTCCGCCGCCGGCAGAGCCATGGGCGAAGGGAAAAAATGCCGATCCCGCTCGATCCGCGATTTTCGCTTTTTCTTCGCCCACGGAGAGAGCATAGACCAACTGGATCAAGCAGGTCAAGCCCCGTCTTCACCCCGGTTTTCCGGGAATAAAAAACCGCCCCGAAAGGGGCGGTTGGAAGGTACAAATTGTTCTCGATCTACCGCGGCGACGGGTTGCCCGACATGCTGGAATCATCGCTGGTTTTGGCTTTGCGACGGCGCCGCGCCCGCTTGTGGCGCCGCGTGCTGTGCAAACCCGCCACCCGAGACGCACTCCAAGTTTGCTCGCCGCTTCCAGGCGCCATCTGATCGGGAGGACGCTTGCCGGGCGCCGGCGCCTTACCCGTGGGCGGCGTGGGATCGGTGGTGGAAGCAGGCGGCGCCGGAGTGGTCTGCCCGGACGCCGGCGCCGTGGGACTGGCCGGGCTGGTTTCCTGCGTATATGCGCCTATCCCCAATATCAGCATCGCTCCTGCTAACAGCAAAATGTTCTTCATGTTGAACCTCTCTTTTCGCGCCCTCAAATGAAAACAGGACCGCAAGATGCGGTCCTGCTGAAATTTTCGAGCCGCATCCGCAGCCCGTCAAAAAACCATTCTTGTTATTTAGGGGTGTCAGTGCTCATCGGGGTGGTGGTTGACATTGCTGCAGCCTTGTGGTGACGACGGTGATGGCGGCGATGGTGCCTCTTCATGCCCATCTTGGACATGGGCGCCATGGTGTCGTTGCTGCCCATTGATCCTTTATTTTCCATCGATCCTTTGTTGTCCATCGATCCCTTGTCAGAGGCCGGCGGAGTTGTGGTGCTGGGCATGGTTGAGTCTTGTGCAAAGGCGGCAATGCCCATAACCAGTGCGCCCGCCAGAACCAGCGAGCCAGTCTTCATGATTTTCTTCATGATTATA
>JBBSHD010000170.1:0-5370 GCA_038253455.1 Terriglobales bacterium
CATGGTACTAGACCACCCCGGGGGAAATATTTGTCTAACAAGTAGGGGTCCTTCCTCACCCAGATAAAGCCGGGGGTCGTCAGGATGACACGATTGAGGGGGGGTGAACTCCAGCGGCAAGATCAAAGGCAGGCTGCGCGTAGAACCAATTCGAAGGCCCGGTGAATCCATCGATTCAGGCTGACATTCGTACCACCCGATAGGAAACAAAAGTTTCCTCGGCTTCGCTCGGAATGACAATTCATGTAGGACGTGCGCTCTGTCCCGGAGGCTATATAAAAAGTGGGCTTCCGCAAAAGCATTGTCTTATGCCACTTCAGATTTTTGCAGCTTTCAAGTCAAAATGGCGTTTAAAAAGGCCCCAGAAATTTCTTCAGCGATTCCAGATCCTGCACGTTCGATCCACTGAGCGCCCGGTCGATCTGCCGCAATAGTCCCGTCAACACACGGCCGGGTCCAACCTCCACAAAAGTGGTGGCCCCGGCGGCCGCCAGGGACTGGATGCATTTCACCCACTGCACGGTGCCGGTGACCTGGCGCACCAGCGCATCGCGTGCCGACCCGTCGCCGGGCGCCGACAGCTCTCCATCGATATTGCGCGCGACCGGTATGCGGTTTTCCGCGAACGGCAGCCCAGCCAGGTCGGCCGCCAATTGATCTTGTGCGGGCTGCATCAGCGCGCAATGGAACGGTGCGGAAACCGCCAGCAGGATCGCCCGCTTGGCGCCGCCGCTCTTCGCCAGCTCGCAGGCGCGATCCACCGCCGCCGTATTTCCCGAGATCACAATTTGTTCCGGAGAATTGATGTTAGCCGGGGACACAACTTCACCCTGCGCCGCCTGAGCACAAATTTCGCCGACCGCAACCGCCGGCAGTCCCAGGATCGCCGCCATCGCGCCCGCTCCCACCGGCGCCGCCTGCTGCATGTAGCTGCCGCGATTGCGCACGGTGCGCACCGCGTCGCTGAAGGTGAGCGTTCCGGCGGCAACGTGAGCGGAATATTCTCCCAGGCCGTGCCCCGCAACCCACCGGGGGCGCAGGCCTTTCTCTTCCAGCACGCGGTACACCGCCACCGACGCCGTAAGTATGGCGGGCTGCGTAACCTCGGTCAGTTTTAATTTTTCTTCAGGACCATCGAAGCAGACATCAGAGAGTTTGTAACCCAGGGCCTCGTTGGCTTCCTCAAACGTCTGGCGCGCCACCGCAAAGTTGTCGGCCAAATCCCTGCCCATGCCCACGGATTGCGAACCCTGGCCGGGAAAGAGAAACGCGATGGAATTGAGATCAGGCATGTTCGGCGGGGAGTGCGCCTGTGGTCCCGGCGGCGGCCCCGGCTTTAGGCTCGGGCCTGGCCTCGCGTGGCGCCGGCTTCGCCGAGTTCCGGTTCGAGGTCAGCTCGGCTTCGATCTTCTGGTTGATACCGCTTTCCGCATAGTTGGCGGCCACCCGAATCGCATTCTTGATGGCGTTGTTGTTGGACGATCCGTGGGAGACGATGCACACGCCCTTGATTCCCAGCAGCGGTGCGCCGCCGTATTCGGAATAATCCAGACGCTTCTTGAAATCGGCAAATGCCTTGCGGGAAAGCAGGAAGCCGACCTGCGACGTCACCGTGGACTTCAACGATTCCTTCAGCAGGAACCTCACGGTTTCCACCAGGCCTTCGGAAATCTTCAGCGCCACGTTGCCTACGAACCCGTCGCAAACGATGACGTCAACGTTTCCGTTGTAAAGATCGCGCCCTTCGACGTTGCCCACGAAGTTCAGCGACAACTTTTTCAGCAGGGGAAAAGTCTCTCGCGTGAGCTCGTTGCCTTTGCTCTCTTCCTCGCCAATCGAAAGCAACCCCACTCGCGGCCGCGGGATGTTGAAGATGCTGCGTGAATAAATTTCGCCCATCACCGCGAACTGCTCCAGGTTGTGGGGCTTGGAATCGACGTTGGCGCCCACATCCACCAGGATGGCGGCCGTGCCTTGCGCGGTGGGGAAGACCGCCGCCAGCGCCGGGCGATCCACGCCGGGCAATGCGCCCAGCACCATTTTGGCCGTGGCCATGGCGGCGCCGGTGTTGCCCGCCGAAACAAATCCGGCGGCCGTGCCCTGCCGCACCATGCGCAGACCCACCCGCATGCTGGAGTCGCGCTTGGCGCGCACCGCCTGCGAAGCTTTTTCCTGCATGCCGATGACCTGGGTGGCATGCACGATTTCAATTGGAAGATCGCGGGCGCCGCGATGCATGCCCAGCTCGGTGTCGATGAGAGCTTCATTCCCCACCAGCACCACCCGGACGTCATAGGCCCGGGCGGCCAGAATGGCGCCTTCGACCTCGGGCTTGGGGGCCCGGTCGGAGCCCATGGCATCCACAGCTATTACGGTTGGCATTTAGGAAATGATTGTAAACGCGGCAGGCTTATTTCTTTTCTTTTACGGTAATGATTTCCCGTCCCTTGTAGAACCCGCAGCGCGGGCACAACCGGTGCGGCATCTTGCGCTCGTGGCAGTTGGGACACTCGGAGAGCGATTGCGGAGTCAGGAAATCATGAGCGCGTCTCTTGCCGGTGCGCGCCTTGGAATGTCGTCGTTTCGGGTTAGGCATGGGATTATTGTAACCTCGCTAAAATAATTTTCCGGGCGCATCCGCCCTCGGTCGTCTCGCAGCAATATTCGCCCCCGCAAACCAGGAACCCGATAAAGCGCGAGCTGAATTTGACCCTTACTTCAACTTTTCCTTGATGTCAGCCAGCGCGGCCCACCGCGGGTCAGGCGAAGGAGCGCCGCAGGTGCAACTTTCTTTATTCAGATCATTACCGCACCCCGGGCACAAGCCCTTGCAATCTTCGCGGCAAACCGCTTTTATAGGCGCCGCCAGCAATACCTGCTCGGTCAGCGCGTCTTCCAGCAGCAGTCCCTCACCGGTATAAAAGCCAATCTCGGTGTCGGCCTCGCTGATGGCCACCACCGGTCCCTGGGCGCCTTCCCCAATAGGGCGGTAGATCAGGTCGAACGTTCCCCCCACCGACCGTTCCACAGGGTCAAGGCAGCGCGCGCATTTGACCTGAATGCGGGTCGAAAACGAGCCCACCAGACGGATGTCCTGCACCTTGTGTCCCTTGCCATGGTGCTCTTCCAGCAGTTCGGCATGGCCGGCCGCGCGCACCGTCTCAGCCAGCTCCAGATCCGGGCCTACATCAAACAAATCCGGCTTGAACTCCTGGTCAAACTCGATCCTGCGGAGTTCCAGTTCCTGGATGCTGATAAACAAGGCAAACGCCTCCAACACCCCCGCGAACTCCATCAAAACAATGAGAAAGGAAGCAGCAGGGCGGGAATCTTTAAGGATAAAGGAATCGCGTGATTTAGTAAACCCGGGACGGGGCTTGCGGTGAGCGGAAATCGCGGCTGCCCATCGATGAAAATTCAGAGGTCATCGTCCTGCAAGAACGGTCCGTGTCCGTTTGTTTCCAGCCAGTGGCGCAAGAAAACCTGGTATAGAAAAGAGGCCACCAGTTCCTCGCCGAGTTCATGGTTATCGGTACAAACAAATGGGACGTTCAGACCAGTGAGGGTTGCGATCAGCGATTGCGTGATTTGGTTCGCGCTTAGGTAGCTGAATTCGTACTTGCTCTTGACCTCGCTCCAGCTACAGGTAATCACCAGCAGCCGGTGAGGATAATGGCTCATAAGGCGCAGACGGCTAATGAAAACGGCCCGGTCTTTCGTAAAGGAGCGCACCAGGTCCGGCAGGTCCTTGCGTTCCACTACGCATAATTCTTCCATGCCGGCCACCGAGTAGTCGCCAAGCTTCAGGGCTTTGTGTTCAATTCCGGCGAACCATTCCTTAAACCGGCCAAATTGAAATGGGTTCTGCTCGCGAGTGTCAACCAGCACCACCGGCAAAGGAGTCTGCAACTGGGTGCCGCCGCGTTCCGCCTTGATGGGATGAGCGGGAGGCGGAACCGGCTCGGCCTTTATCCGCTGCCAGTAAAGGGGTGGCGTGATCAGGTTCCGGCGTTTTTTCATCCTCCACCTCGGGACACGATTCTATCCCGCAGAGGACGAATTTCTGAATTGTTCGTGACACGTCCACCGCTGGGGAGGATAAACCGAAAATGTCACTATAGGGATGCGCTGTCGCCTGCGCCCTGGGAAAGGGTCATGAATGACCCTACCCAACAATCCAATTGGAATAGCTATGAACGCATTGCGGACGATATGCGCGCCGAATGCTCGAGGAGCTTCAGTAGAAACCGCTCGACTGGGAATTGCTCGATCGATTCGCAGCAGAAATCGCGGGTCCAATCGCCTGGGGCATCTTCCACTAGGGTCGCCCGGGAGTGCCGTACAAGTACGGTGGGGTTGAGAAGTGGCATTTGCGCGCGAAATTGAGAATGATTTTTGGAGGTGCGTGCGATGCCATGAAAAAATTGCTAAATCCCAGATCGGCAAGAAGCACTTCCAGGGTTGTCTCTTTGCTTTGATCTGCGCGGTCCCTTGAAAAGGATGCGTCAACAAAGCAGTGCGTGTCCGGTTTACCAGCTGTTTCGAGGGTCAATGAATTTTGACACGCAGGTATGCCGGTAACCGCGAACTTGGCCATTTGACCATTTATCTGAGACTGCATTGCCTTGAGCAGCTCACCAGTGGTTAGCTTGTAAAAACCTCTGTAGGTAATGTGAATCGATTGAGCGAGTTGGAATTGGCAGTCGAGTTGTCGGACGAGTGCAGGATCGGCATCCGACCGAAGTGATTCCCACAAGCGATTAAAAATTACTACTGAGCATCCCTCCGGGTCGTTGACGCCGCAGGAATCCCGTAGTTTCTGGTTTCCACCCCATAGCCCGAACTGGTTACGTACGCCAGTGCCAAACGGCCGATATAGCGTCGCTACAGCTTGTTTTTGCGGATTGCGCAGTATCCAATCTTGATTCTTCGGCGACAACCATTTGGTCTTCAAAATGAGGACCGCTTCATCTACGGTCACGGGAACTATCTGAGGCGGCTGTGTCTGTTTATCGGCAGACTTCCGGTCGTCGCTTTGAGCCACAGCCAAGGCCAAAAATAGAAGGACCAGGGTCTTGAAGATAGGGATATTTTTCATTGACTTTACCGAATCTTTGCCGCCGAGCGGCGCAAACTTTTCAGATAAAAATCACTGGTGAAGACCGATGTTATCTTTTTTAAGTGGGCGGGTGAGTTACATCTAGCCCTGCCCTTGCCGATACCTGCGATCCACACCCCACCTCATAACTTATGTAACGCAAGTCTGCAGAAAATGGCTTCACCTTCTCCAAAAATGCGCTATCGGAGCTGAAGACGATCAACTGGGAAATATAGGTGACCGCTGGTTCAGATTTCTGGTTCAATTTAGCC
>JBBSHD010000171.1:0-5367 GCA_038253455.1 Terriglobales bacterium
GCCCTACACACCATCGACCAGCTTCGGCTTGACCAGAATCCCGCGTTTGTGGGGCCGGGACCGGCGCCGGATATCAAGACTCGGGATCCCGAACTTTGGCGCCGCCAACTGGTGCAGGCCTTCAAAGGCTCGCTGAGCGTTTCCCTGGTGTTAAACAGCCGCGTCATCAACATCGGATTCGAAAGCACCGACCCCAAACTGGCAGCCCAGGTGGCTAACGCCATGGTGGAAAATTACACAGACTATAGCTTTCGCCAGAAGTACGACGCCACGCGCAAGGCCGCGGGCCGCATGGAACTGCAGCTCGATGAACTGAAAGCCAAGGTTGAGAGTTCGCAGCGCGACCTGGTCGATTACGAACGGGCCCACGCGATTGTCAACGTCAGCGACAAGCAGACCGCGGTGGAACAACGGCTGGGCGAACTCACCACCGACATGACCCAGGCGCAGAGCGAGCGCATTCAGAAACAGGCCCTCTATGACCAGGTGCGTACCAATCCCGATAAGGCCATCGCGCAGAACGACTTGCTGCAACGTTTGCGTGAGCGGCTGGCCGAGGCGCGCAACAAGTACGTTGAAGCCTCCGCATTTTATGGTCCCGCCTATCCCAAGGTGATCCAGCTCAAAAAGCAGGTTACCGAAGCGGAAGAGCAAATCAACGGCGAGCAACAGCGCATCATTTCCCGTCTCCGCGCCGACTACCTGTCGGCGGTGACGCGCGAGAAGCTGCTCGGAGGCGTGGTTTCAGGGCAGAAGGAAGAGGAAGGCACGGCCAATCGCCTGCTGGTGGAACACAACATCCTCAAAGGAGAATTTGACACCAACCAGCAGTTGTACCAGAGATTGATGCAGCGCCTGAAGGACGCGACGGTTACCGCGGGCCTTAGCTCAGCCAACATCCATATTGTGAATAACGCGTTTCCCCCGAGCGCTCCGGTAAGACCTAATAAACCGTTATATATCTCGCTGGGATTACTTATGGGCCTCGCCCTGGGCTCGATGTTGGCATTCGTCCAGGAAGCCATGGATAACTCCCTGCGCAGCCCGGAAGCGGTTCAGGCGCTGATTGCCCTGCCGGCGTTGGCCATGATTCCTTTCGAAGCGCGCAAGCGTTTGGCCGGCGGGACTTCCGGTTCGAAGAAGGACAGCGCAGGCTCCGGAAACGGAACCGGGCCCTTCGAGCTGGCTTTCTCTTCCTCTTCCCACTTCGCCGAAGCCTATCGTGGCCTGCGAACTTCGATTCTGTTGTCGCTGGCATCGCAGGCGCCGGTCAGTGTCTTGTTCACCAGCGCCAGCAAATCCGAAGGTAAGAGCACGACCGCGGTGAATCTCGCGCTGGCCATGGCATTGCGCGATGTCCCGGTGATCCTGATCGATTGCGATTTGCGTAGGCCCAAGATTCACAGCCTTCTGGGATTGCCCAACAATCGTGGAATGAGCACATATCTGACTGGGGCCGACCGGCTGCAGGATGTGGTGCAAAACTGTCCGCAGACTCCATTCCTGCACGCCATCACTGCGGGCGCGGTTGCGCCTAACCCGGCCGAACTGCTGTCTTCACACCTGATGCCGGCGATCATTGCGGAGCTGAGCGTTAAATATAAGCACATCATTATCGATTCGCCGCCGCTGCTGGCCGTGACCGACGCCACCATTCTTTCGGTGCTGGTCGATGGCGTTGTACTGGTGGTGGAAAGCGGCTCAACGCCGAAAAAACTGGTTTCCCGCTGTTCGCGAATATTGAAGAGCGCGGGCGGAAAGTTCCTGGGCGTAGTGCTGAACAAGGTTAAGATGGAGCACGAGGGCTACTACTACGGCTCCTACCGCGATAGCTACACCTATAAAGAAGACAGCTAGAAAGGCTGCAGGCGCTTGCAGCCGAGAACACGGCCTCACACGAGGCGGCAGGCAGTCCTCCTTCGCCTCGTGACTAGCAACACCGCTGCCGTTCCCGAAAACTTCCCAGCTTCGTCTGGCCCCCGGTTCACCTGACTTTCTTCCAAGGTGTAAACTACCCTCCCGGGCCTGTTCTGAGGTAGCGCTTTACCGATTCATGGCCCAACGCTGGCAAGAATCGCCATGCCGGTCACCCATATCACGGCCATCCAGAGAAAGCGGTTTGAGGTGCGCGGCATCGTTCAGGGTGTCGGCTTCCGGCCGTTTATCTACAACCTCGCGCAATCTCTCGACCTCGCCGGATATGTGCTCAATGATTCGGCGGGAGTCATCATCGAAGTCCAGGGCAGCGAAGATAGCCTTGCGCATTTCCAGATTCGCCTGGGCTGCGACTTGCCGCCGCTGGCGCAAATCGACGGCCTGATCATCGTTGATGTCCCGCTTGGCGCCGAGCACGACTTCACCATCCGGCACAGCGAGGTTGCGGAAGGCGAGTTTGTTTTGGTTTCCCCCGACGTGGCCTCGTGTGACGACTGCTGGGCGGATTCCACTTCCGAGGACAACCGCCGCTGGGGATATCCGTTCACCAACTGCACCAACTGTGGCCCGCGCTACACCATCATTCGCGATGTTCCCTACGATCGCGCCACCACCACCATGGCAGGCTTCACGATGTGCGCGGAATGCCAGGCGGAATATGATGACCCGCGCAACCGTCGCTTCCACGCTCAGCCCAATGCCTGCGCGCGGTGCGGGCCCGGCCTCGCCCTGGTGGAACACCGTGATGCGGCGCTCGATCCAGCTCTGGTCTTCAGCTCCGGCGACCAATCGCGCGAAATTCTAGCGCAGGTGCGCGGGCTCTTGCGCGACGGCAAGATCGTCGCGATCAAAGGCCTGGGCGGATTTCTTCTGTGCTGCGACGCGGAGAACGATTCGGCTGTGCGCCGGCTGCGGAAGCGCAAGCGGCGTAGCGACAAACCATTTGCGCTGATGGCGCGGGAGGTGGAGAGCGTGCGCGCTTTCTGCGCGGTCTCTGCCGATGATTTGGTTGCGTTAAACAGCGCGGCGCGGCCTATCGTGGTGATGGAGCGCCTTCCCGTGACGCGCATCTCCGCCGCCGTCGCTCCCGGCAATGATTCCGTCGGAGTCATGCTTCCTTACACCCCGCTGCACGCGCTACTGTTCGGTGATTCGTATGGAGCCGAAGCGAAATGGCCGGAGTTCAGCGCGCTGGTAATGACCAGCGGCAATATCAGCGAAGAGCCGATTGTGATCTCTAACGACGAAGCATGGCAGCGGCTGGGCGCCGTCGCCGACTGGTTCCTCTTCCACAACCGCGATATCTACATGCGGGTGGACGACTCGGTGGTTCGCGCCTTCGCCGGCCGCACTCGCCTCTTGCGGCGCTCGCGCGGCTACGTGCCCCGCCCCATCGATCTGGGATTTCCCATGCAAGAGATCCTGGCCTGCGGCGCCCAACTCAAGAACACGTTCTGTCTCACCAAAGACCGTTACGCCCTGCTCAGCCAGCACATCGGCGACCTGGAAAATTATGAGACCATGCAATTTTTTGAGGAGACGCTGGCCAACCTGCAGAAACTCTTCCGCGTACATCCCACTATCATTGCCCATGACCTGCATCCGCACTACATGAGCACGCGCTTCGCTCTCGATCAACCGCAAACCGTGAAGATCGGCGTACAGCATCACCACGCCCACATTGCCAGTTGCATGGCTGAGAACGGAATAAGAGACAAGGTCATCGGCGTGGCCTTCGATGGGACGGGTTACGGGACCGATGGTCAGATCTGGGGCGGCGAGTTTCTGGTGGCCGATTTCGCCGGCTTCGAACGCCGCGCCCACCTGCGTTATGTGTCCCTGGCGGGCGGCGACACTGCGGTCCGCCAGCCGTGGCGCTCCGCGCTGAGCTATTTGCGCGAAACCTTTGGCGACCGGCCCCTTCCCGCCGACCTTCCCCTGTGGAGCGGCGTGCCGGCGAAGCACATCGAGCTGGTGCAGGCCATGCTGGCGCAAAAAATCAATACAGTGAACACGTCTTCCGCCGGACGCCTGTTCGACGCCGTCGCCTCACTGCTGGGTTTGCGTCACGCAGTGAACTTCGAAGGCCAGGCGGCCATCGAACTGGAAATGGCGGCGCGCCGGCATGGCGATGACGAACAGACCTATCCCTTCGAGATCAGCTCCAGCGATGCCTGGGAGATTGACCTGCGCCCCATGATCGAGAGCATCGTGCGCGAGAGCTCGGCGGGAATCGCAGCGGGCATCATTGCGGCGCGATTCCACAATACTCTCGCCGCCGTAATCCTGGAAGTGTGCTTCCGCCTGCGCCGGGAAGAGAAGCTTGACCGAGTCTGCCTGAGCGGCGGCGCCTTCCAAAATGTGTTCCTGCTGCAGCGAACGGTGAGCGCGCTCACCCGCGAGGGGTTTAAGATGTTTCTGCACTCGGCCGCGCCGGCCAACGATGGCGGCATTTCCCTGGGCCAGGCGGTCATCGCGAATGCGGTGGCCCGACAGGCTGGCTGAAGAAGTCGCGGGACAAGGAAACCAGCAAAAGGAGACCGGCAATGTGTCTGGCAATTCCGGGCAGAGTGGTCGAAGCTTTCGAGCGACGCGGCATCCGCATGGCGAAAGTGCAGTTCGGCGGAATCGTCCGCGAGACCTGTCTCGAATACGTTCCTGAAACTCAGGTGGGCGACTACGTGCTCGTCCACGTCGGCTTCGCCATCAGCCGGGTCGATGAAGAAGAGGCGGCCCGCACTTATAAGCTGCTGGAAGAGATGGACCAGCTCACCGAGCTGGACGCGCCCTTTGTGGACGAAGGCGGCAAGGAGTCAAAACAATGAAATACCTTGACGAATATCGCAGCGAGAAACTGGCCACCAAGATCATCAATGAGATTCGCCGGATTCAGACCCGGCCCTGGGTAATCATGGAAGTCTGCGGCGGCCAGACCCATTCCATCGTGAAGCATGGCCTCGATTACCTGCTGCCCCCCAGCATCGAGCTGGTACACGGGCCCGGCTGCCCGGTGTGCGTGACCCCGCTGGAGATGATCGACAAGGCCCACGCCATCGCCGCGCGCCCCGAGGTGATCTTCTGTTCTTTCGGAGACATGCTGCGCGTGCCCGGCTCTGACGGCGATCTGTTCACGTTGAAATCCAAAGGCGCCGACGTTCGCATCGTCTATTCTCCGCTGGACTGCCTGAAGATCGCGCGCGCCAATCCCGAGAAGAAAGTCGTCTTCTTCGCCATCGGCTTCGAAACCACCGCTCCGGCCAACGCCATGCTGGTGTGGCAGGCAATGCAGGAAGGCGTGAAGAACCTCTCCATCCTGGTCTCGCACGTGCTGGTGCCGCCGGCCATCGCCGCCATTCTGCAGTCGCCGCAAAATCGCGTGCAAGGCTTTCTGGGCCCGGGACACGTTTGCGCCATCATGGGCTACGAAGAGTA
>JBBSHD010000172.1:0-5349 GCA_038253455.1 Terriglobales bacterium
CAGAGGGTAGGGATTCTTCCTCACCCCGATAAAGCCGGGGGTCGTCAGAATGACATCCCGTTGGGGGACTGCCGGGAGCGTTTTGATTTTGTTTTTACCGTGATGCAAGGACTCGCCACCGGGGCTAAAAAGCCCAAATCATAAAGATCGACTATTCAGTGGGCTGAAGCCCACTGCTCCCACCAATGGTCAAGGTTGTCTCCGTACGATGAGGTTCAGACAACCGAGAAGGAAAACCTTCGTTCACCGAAGGAATCTCTCCAACTGCCGGACACAACGCGGGGTGCATCCGGACAGGATGACACTTCGGCGAAGATCGGAATTTCGGCCTGGTCGAGAGTTCGTCAGCAAGAAACCGGAGTTCCTCAGCCAGAAACCGCGTCATTCGCAAAAGTGATTTACTTCCGGCTGCGTTTCGGCTGGGCCTTGGCAAATTCGTCGCTGGGCTTGTAATGCGGCAGCTCTGAAGCGTTGGCTACGCGCAACCCGATGGCCAGCGCGACCTCCGCTTCCTGCGCCATGCCTTCGAAGTTCCAGCTATCGCTGTACTCATCTGACGGCTGGTGGTAGTGGGCGCTGTTGAAGGCCTTGAACTGCTCCTCGCCCCAACCCGCGGGACGCCCGATGATGTCAGACCCTTCCTTCACGCTGATCGATGGCACGCCAACTTTGGCGAAGGGAAAGTGGTCGGAGCGATAGAACGAACCCTGTTGGGGACGGTCGTCGGGCGACACTTTCAAACCCCGTTCGCGCGCCACCTCTTCCACCACCGCCTGCAAGGTTGAACGCTCCGAGCCCAGCGGCTCGAAGTCGTTGGTCAAGCCATGAATATTCATCGAATCGAGGTTCACGTCGGCCGCGGTGTTGGCGAGCGGAACCAGGGGATGGCGCGAATACCATTCGGCGCCCAGCAGGCCTTGTTCTTCGGCGGTGGGAAAGAGAAACAGGATTGACCGGCGCGGCCGTTGCGCGGCGGGCAGCCGGGTAATGGCTTCGGCGATGGCCAGCACCGCGCCGCATCCCGAGGCGTTATCGACTGCACCGTTATAAATGCTGTCTCCCTTGGCGTCGGGCGCGCCGATGCCGAAGTGGTCCCAGTGCGCGGAAAAAACCACGTACTGGTTGCGCAGCACGGGGTCGCGGCCCGGCAGGATGGCGGCCACGTTGTCGGCGGCAACCGCCTTGGTTTCACTCTTCAAATTGATGGACGCCACCGCGTTCAGGCGCACCGGCTGAAACTCGCGGGTCGCGGCGCGCTTGCGCAGGTCGTCGAAGCCCTGTCCGGCGGCGGCAAACATGCGATGCGCCGCGGCATCGGTCATCCACGAGCGCATTTTGAGATACGGCGTCCCCGGGTCAGACTGGTGGGCGATATCAAAACGCCATGCGCCGTTGGACGTGCGCACCACGCTCCAGGGATAGCCCGCCGATTCGGACGTGTGCAGCAGGATCACGCCTTCTGCGCCGCGCCGGGCCGCTTCTTCAAATTTATAGGTCCAGCGGCCGTAGTAGGTGAGCGCGCGCCCGCCAAAGAGGTTCGGTTCTGCAGTGGTGGCCGGCGGATCGTTGACCAGCATCACCAGGATCTTGCCGCGGTAATCTTCGGGAGCGCCCTTGTAATCGTTCCAGCGCTGCTCCGGCGCCGAAATGCCGTAGCCGACGAACACCAGCTCGTGATCCAGCTTCACTTCAGGGGTCTGTGCGCCGGTGAAGGGAACAAAATCGTCGAGGAATTTGAAAGTTTCAAGGTGATCTTTGCCCTGAGAGTCTTTACTCTTGATCAACATGGTCGTCGCCGGATCGGCTTTCACTCCGAACAGCGATACCGGCTGGGAGAAGCTGCCATTCGCTCCCGCGCCCTTGAGGCCCAGCGCCTTCAACTGTGCGGAAAGGTATTGCACCGCCCGCACTCCGCCGGGAGCGCCGGTGCCGCGGCCTTCGAATTCATCACTGGCCAGCACCTTGATGTGGCGGCGCATGGTTTCCTGGTTGATCACGCTCCAGGGCTTGGTGGTTGGGGCGGCGAAGGCAAAAGGAACGAGCAGCAGGGCGGCGGAGAAAATCTTCAGGCGGGTCATAGTCTGTGAATAAGTATAGCGAAGGCCGCTGCCGGGTTTCAGTGCCGCCAGTTACTCCGCGATCGGATCACGGCCCACGCCCAGCGAATCGGCCACGCGGTTGATGTAATTGAACCATGCGGCGATCAGGGTGATCTGCAGGATGCCGCGATCGTCGAACCCCGCTTCATGCAAGCGCTGGTGATCTTCGCGTGAGATGCGGGTGGCGTCTTTGGTGAGAGTCACGACGTAGTCGAGCATGGCGCGGTCCTGGGCGGAGATGTCCGCCCTGGTGTAATCGCTTTGCAGCGCCTCCACCAGAGGCTCGTCAAGGGTCACTCTACGCAGAAACTCTGCGTGCGATTCAATTCAATAGAAACAGCGATTGGTCACCGAGACCACGGTGGTAATCATCTCCTGCTGGCGGCGGGTAAGAGGCAGGTCGGGCGCCATCATGGCGCCGAAGGCGGCGAACGAATGATAGAGCGCCTGCGGAATCAGGCTGTGCGAGGCCACAATTCCGGCGGCGCCGTCAGGGGCCTTCTGCACCGGGGTGGCGTATTCCACGGGATACAGGTGGCGATGCGATTCAATGGCTTCACGCAGCTCATCGCCGGCTTCTTCGATGGGGATAGTTCGAATCCAGGTCATGACTGCCTAGCGGCCGAACTGCAGCCGGATGGCGAGCCGCTCGGGGAGCTTGGCTTCCCTGATTTTTTCCTGCGTGGTCTTGATGTCGTAGGGGACGCGATGGAAGGTGATGTTACCCGCCTCGGTATCGTAGAGGGCGAATGCGGCGCGCCAGTCGTTGTCACGCGGTTGCCCGATCGAGCCGGGATTGATCAGATACCGGTAGTCCTTGCGCAAACCCATCACAAACGTTTCCGGATCGTCGTCGGCCTTGTACTCCGGCCGCAATCCCATCCATTCGGCGCCGTTGCCGCTGAACGCTCCCTGGATGTGGGAGTGGCCGAAGAACGTGATCAGCGCTTGCTGGTGCACCAGTGAGCCCACCGCATCCTTGAGGTCGAGCAGGTATTCATCTTCATCGATGGGCGAGCCGTGCACGCATTCCACCGGCGTTGCCAGGCTGATACTCGCGGCCAGGGCGGTGGCGGGCGACGCGCCGTCATTCCCTGCAGCGCCGGAGAGCTGGTTGATGAGCACCGGCCCGGCCGGCAATTTGCGCAGCCATTCGAGATTTTCGGGGGTGAGATGGTGCATCGTCCAAAGGGCGGCAGTGGCGGCGGTGGCGTTGAAATCCTGCACCCCAGTCACTCCCGTGCACGCCTTGTCGTGGTTGCCGCGCACGAAAACTTTCCCTAGGCCGCGGGAGATGGCGGTTACTTCGTTGGGACTGGCGCCGTAACCGACAATGTCGCCGAGGTTGAAGACGTGATCATAGGCCGGGGCAGCTTTCAGGCATGCTTCCAGCGCCTCGAGGTTGGCATGAATGTCGCTGATGAGGAGTATTCGCAAAGGTCAGCTTTCAAATCTTGAATGGCAATGCGGTAACATCATAAAAATTGCCGGTATTGCAATCGAGCGGTGAGGATGCTGCCGCCGCAGAAGTATACGATAACTCTTAGTTTACGACACTGCCCATGGTGTTTTGTGCGCGCGACGCCCGGGCTCGCCGCCGGACTCATTTTAAGGCTCAGCTTGCCAGTCTCAGGTGGCCCGTCTTCACTCACCATTCTTAACTCATTAATCCCCTTTCATCGCCTACGGCAATTACCGCGGGAGGATTGATGACCGGGCAGCGCGCGTCATGACCGGGAGCGACCTCTACCATCGGCGGCGGCACGCGGGCGCAACTCGCGATGCGATAGTCGCAGCGCGGCTCGAATAGACAGCCGGGAAGCGCCTGCGAGGGAGACGGCACCGAGCCGCGCATGGTCTGCAGCGGCTCCTGCCGGTCGGTGGTCAGCGTGGGCAGCGACCCCAGCAATCCCTGGGTATAGGGATGCGAAGGCCGCTCGAAGACCCCGGCCACCGGACCGGTTTCCACCAGGCGTCCCGCATACATGACCGCCACCCGGCCGGCCACTTTGGCCACCACGCTCAGGTCATGCGAAATAAAAAGCATGGCCAGGCCAAGTTTTTCGCGAAGTCCGGACAGCAGGTCGAGAATCTGTGCCTGGATGGTGACATCAAGCGCGGTAGTGGGCTCGTCGGCAATCAGCAGCCGCGGCCGGTTGACGATGGCCATGGCAATCATGACCCGCTGGCGCTGGCCGCCGGAAAGCTGGTGAGGATAATCGCGCGCGCGCCGCTCGCAGTCGGGCAGCGAAACATCTTTCATGGCTTGGATGGCGCGGCGCATGGCTTCCGCTTTGGTGATCTTCGCGCCCGCGATCGCCGGATGCGCGACCGGCGGCGCGCTATGCGCCGCATCGCTTTTCGGCAAGCCGTGCGTGGGATCATCAAATGCATGTGCCATGACGGCTTCGGCGATCTGGTCGCCGATGCGCATGACCGGGTTGAGCGCGGTCATGGGCTCTTGAAAAATCATGCTTACCTGCGCGCCGCGCACCGTGCGCATCATATTCTCACTGAGCGAGAGCAGACTGGCGCCGGCAAGCCTGATCTCTCCGCGCACCCGCGCCGCCGGGCCCAGCAACCGCATGATCGCCAGCGCAGTGACTGATTTCCCTGAGCCCGATTCACCGACGACTCCCAGCACTTCGCCGGCGCCAATATCGAAACTGATGCCGCGCACCGCTTGCGCCGCGCCAAAGGTGACAGTGAGATCGCGTACCGAAAGAAAAGGAGTGGGGTTCATGGGAGGCGGAACAACGCAATCGTACTCGTCACATCGCAGGATCAAGTGAAATTTTAAAACGCAGTGGTTGACTTTGAGTTGGTTGAGCAAAAGGAAGTCGAATTAGTGCAGAAGACCAGGGCAACTCCCGTGCTGCCAGTGCTAAATACGCTCTCCGTCGATCATGGAGCAGAGGTGGGAGAATCCTGCGGCAACACTCCGACTTGGCGCATGATCGTGGCGGAATCATAAAAATCCTTGTTGCTCGAGCATTTTCCACCACGCATTTCAAACGTGCTCGCCCCGCGCACCGAGAACTTCTTGCCGGTCTTGAAGAGTCCTTTATCGGTTCCGCTGAGGACCCATTCGGCTCTGCCGTGGCCCTCGTAAATAGAACTCCTGACCACCTCGAGTTTGAGATCGGGAACTGCCTCAATGAAGCCGGCGGCAAATTTGCGGAGCTCAGTCCTGCCGTGGCTCACGGCGCCATACGCGACATCCTCATAAATCACATCCTCCGTATAGAAC
>JBBSHD010000173.1:0-5275 GCA_038253455.1 Terriglobales bacterium
AAGGGAGAGTTAATGGTTGCAGCGAGGAACACAATTGCAATCAGCGCGAGCAATTTTATTTTCACGTAATCCTTTCAAGAGCACCTGTTTCCACTCTAGCCACCTTGCAGACAAACCAGTCTCTATTTCGCTCTTTAATCGGACGTTTGTTCAATCACTAGAACCGATATGGCACTAATTCCAATTTGGGCTTCTAAACATGGCCCACCGTAGCTGCCACAAACAGGGAATCTGGAAGGTTTGACTCTTCCTTCATTTAGTGTTTTTATTTCGCAGGGCAGACTATGACGCGATCCCAGAAAAATTGTGTTTTGTGCCTGCTGGGCGTGTTGTTGACCGGCAGTCAGCCTGGCTTGAGTCAAGCTCAAGTTCCGCAGAGCGATGCGAGTGAGGCCGCGCAAACCGGACCGGAGGCAGGCACGGAAACAACGCCAGCCAGCCGGGCAACTACCCCGGCAGAAAAACAAAAGCTGCTGCTGGCCGGCCTGGAACACCGGGTGAACCAGGTGGCGAGCAGGCTCGACGGGGTGATGGCAGTGGCCATCCTCGACCTCACCTCGCGCGACAAAGTGTTACTGCATGCTGACGAGGTGATGCCGCAGGCCAGTAGCATCAAGCTGGCGGTGCTGGCCAACCTCTATCTTCAAGACGAGCAGGCGATGGCGGGTATGGCGCATCGCGCGCGGCTAAGCGACCTCTATACCTTCCGGGATTCCGACCTTGTGCCCGACAGCCAGATCATGGCGGGCCTGACGCGTGGAGTGACGCGGGTCACCAATCGCGATCTCGCCACCTTTATGGTGGCGGTCAGCGACAACAGCGCGACCAACATCCTGATCGACCGCCTGGGCATGGACAACGTCAACCAGATGCTGGCCGCAATGGGATTGCGGGAAACCCGGCTGCGCCGCAAGATGATGGACCTGAAGGCGGCCACCGAAGGGCGGGAGAACACGTCCACTCCGCGGGAGATGATGCAGTTCCTCGAAGCTCTCTATCGCGCCAAGGTTTTCAACCAGGCGCGCACCGACGACTTCTTCAAGGTGTTAAGTACGCTCAAGGACAGCTACATCCCCCGCCTGTTGCCCGACGATGTAATGATTGCGGAGAAGCCGGGCTCGCTGGAGGCGGTGCGCGCTGATTCGGGAATCATCTTTCTCAAGAACCGGCCATTTGTGATCTGCGTGATGACCACCTACCTGAAAGATGGGAAAGCGGGCGAGTCGGCGATCGGCCAGGTGGCCTTGGCGGCGTTTCAATACTTCGACCGCATGGCGAGGTCTTCATCCTATGGCCGGGTCATCTCGGACAAATAGGCCAAGGCGCCAACCCAATGACCATCCGCCGCATGAAGACGTACACCGGGGCCACAGGCTACGTGTACCAATATTATTTTGTGGGCCAGCGGCCGGCTACGGGCGGTGCATACCCCGCCGGGACCGAGGAATTTGTGTTCGACGTGACCGCGGACCGCAAGACCATGTTTGCCGCCAGCGTGTTCATGCTCGCCGAAGCCCCGCGAACGTGGGCTGCCACGCACGACCGCGAACTGACCGCCACCGAGCAATACGCGGCGGCGAAGATACGGCTCTTTCAGGCTTTTGACGAGATCCCCGATATGCGGGAAGGTGGCCGGCAACTGCTGGTGGACGCCGGCAATATCGAGACCCTGCTCGTCGATCTCAACCTCGATTGATCGGCTGCGGCGTAAACGGCGGCCCTCTTTGTATAATGCAAGTTCCTGCTGCACGCTGAATTCAAGCGCTTATGCCACATCTCTGGCTGCGATTTGCGGCCGCCCTTTACGGAATGGGCCTCATTTACGCGCTGCTGGCCTTACGCGGCCGCGGCATCGCCTTGTCGCGCCTGATTTTGCCGGCGGTGGGCACGGGGCTGGTTTTTCATTTCGTTGCCTTGATCGAAAATTTTCAGTCGTCGGGAAACCTGATGCCCACAGCGGCCCACCAGTATGAATCCCTGCTGGGTTTTCTACTGATGGCCTTTTTTATGGGGTTCTATTTCAGGTACAAGACCACATCGCCCGGGATTCTCATCTTTCCCCTGGTCTTCCTGCTGACTTTGTCGGCGGCCATCGGGGCGGAGGCCGCTCCATTTTCTTCGCCGCGCACGCGCAACGGGTGGGTCTTCGTACACATTGCGTTGATATTCGCGGGATACGCGGCGCTGTTCTTCAGCTTCGTGGCCAGCATGCTGTACCTGCTGCAGGAGCGCAACCTGAAATCGAAGACCGCCAGCGGAATTTTTTCGCGCCTGCCCGCCCTCGAGACCATCGATGACATGGGCTACCAGTCCCTGCTGCTGGGCTTCCCCTTCATGACCTTCGGACTGATCGCCGGGGCAATCATCGCGCAGGCCAGTTTCGGCGCGATGTTCCTGCGCGATCCGAAGATTCTGCTGTCCCTGTTGATGTGGGCGGTTTATATGGTGCTGCTCTATACTCGGTGGAGCGCGGGATGGCGCGGCCGCAGGGCGGCCTACCTCTCAACCTCAGCATTCGCCGCGGCGCTGGTCGCCTGGGCGGCAAACTATTTCAGCTGGATGCACAAATTCATAACTCCATGAACTTCATGTTGATCGGCGTCAACCACAAGACCGCACCGGTGGAGGTGCGGGAACGCCTTTCCATTCCCGAATCGCGTCTGGCCGAAGCCACCCGCCATCTCATCCAGCTCCCCGGGGTGGAAGAAGGCCTGGTGCTTTCGACCTGCAACCGGGTGGAGCTTCTGGCGGGGTCGCAAAACGAGGGCACCGATCTGCGGAGGTTTTTCGGCGAGTATTTCGGGCTGGACGTGGGTAAGTTCCAGCAATTTCTCTACGAGTATCGCGAGCGCGACGTCTTCCGGCATCTGTTTCGCGTGGCTTCGAGCCTCGATTCGATGATCGTAGGCGAACCTCAAATACTGGGGCAGGTCAAAGAGGCGTACACGGTGGCGCGAGCGGTGGGAGGCATGCATTCCCAGCTGGATGCGCTGGTCACGCGCTCGTTCGCGGTGGCCAAGAGGGTGCGCGCCGAAACCGCGGTGGGCAACTCGGCGGTTTCCGTGGCGTCGGTGGCGGTGGACCTGGCGCGCAAGATATTTGGCGACCTGCAGGGCAAGCAGGTCTTCCTGGTGGGCGCGGGAAAGATGAGCGAACTGGCGGCGCGCCACCTGATGTCGCATGGGGCGTCGGCCATCATCGTGGCCAACCGCACCCACCAGCGAGCGCTGCACCTGGCGGAAAAGTTTGGCGGAGAAGCAATCCATTTCGACCAACTCTATGACACGGTGGACCGCGCCGATATCGTGATCACATCGACCGGCGCGCCGCATGCCATCTTTCGCCGCGAGCACGGCGAACTGTTTCTGAGCCGGCGAAAAAACCGTCCCATGTTCTTCATCGATATTGCGGTGCCGCGCGACGTCGATCCGGAGATGAACAAGGTGGATGGCATTTTCGTGTACGACATTGATGACCTGCAATCGGTGCTGGCTTCGAACGTAAACCATCGCCAGCAGGAGGCGTCGCGGGCGGAATCGATCATCGAGTCGGAGGTACAGAAATTCAGCGAGCGCCAGCATGCGCTGGAGGTGGTGCCTACCATCATCTCCCTGCAGGAACGGGTGGAATTCATTCGCGAAGCTGAGATTGACCGGGTGAAAGGGCGACTGGGAAAACTATCGGCGGAGCAGGAGGCGGCGATTGACTCGCTGACCCGCGGCATCGTAAATAAAATTCTGCACAGCCCGTTGACCACGCTGAAGACTGCTGCCAGCCAGCCCGAGGCCACCAGCCTGGTGGAGTTGATGCGCAGGATATTTAACCTGGCGGAAGAACCCGCGCGCGACCGCGAAGGACGCACCGGCGCCCCTGCCGAGGACGCGTCGCGCGATAAAAACAAGCCCGGGCGGCCGCTCAACTGATGTCCGTTCTGCGGATAGGCTCGCGGGGCTCGCAGCTGGCGTTGTGGCAGGCCGAACATGTGGCCGCCGCGTTGCGCAGCCGCGGCATTGAGGTGGCAATTGAGATCATTACCACCACCGGCGACCGCATCCTCGAGGTCAGCCTCTCGCAGGTCGGCACCAAGGGAATGTTTACCAAAGAGATCGAGGACGCTCTTGCCGCCGGCCACATCGACCTGGCGGTGCACAGCCTCAAGGACGTGCCCACCGCGCTGCATTCCGATTTCGAACTGGGAGCGATACTGCGGCGCGAAGATGCGCGTGACGCATTTGTGTCGCCGAACTTCGCCGGCATTGCGGAACTGCCGGCGGGTGCGCGAGTGGGGACCAGCAGTTTGCGCAGGCAGGCGCTGCTGAAGGCCATGCGTCCTGACCTGAACGTTTTTCCGGTGCGCGGCAACGTGGATACCCGCCTCAGGAAACTCTCGGCCGGCGACTATGACGGAATGCTGCTGGCGGCGGCCGGCCTGACCAGGCTGGGGCGGACGGAGATGGTGCGCGAAATCATCTCGCCCGAGGTGATGTGTCCGGCGGCCGGACAGGGCGCCCTGGCGATCGAGATTCGCCGCGGGGATGCACGCACGCTGGAACAAATTTCTTTTCTTGAGCACGGCCCCACGCGGAACGAAATCAGTTGCGAGCGCTGGCTGTTATCGGCGCTGGGAGGCGGCTGCCAGGTTCCCATTGGCGCCTTCGCGCAAACCCGCGAGGGTGAGCTGCGTCTGATGGGCGTAGTGGCTCATCCTGATGGAACCAGGGTGTTGCGTCATCAAGGCAGCGGAAAAGATGGCGAGCGCCTGGGGAACGAGGTTGCCAGGGAACTATGGGAACAGGGCGCGGCCGGCATCCTGGCGGACGTGGCGGCCGCCTCGACCAGAGCGCCTGCGCAGCCATGAAAGCGATCGCAAAAAAAATCGCGCGAGGGCGCGCCACGAAACCTGTTTCGTCCTTGCCACTCCAGGGGCGGCGCATTGTGATCACGCGGGCAGCGGGCCAGGCCGGGAAGCTTTCGGCAAAGCTTAAGAAACAGGGAGCCACCGTCATCTCAATCCCTGTGATTGAAATCAGGCGGCCCAGGTCTTATCGCGATTTGGACCAGGCGATCGCCGGCCTTCCATCGTATGACTGGCTGATACTCACCAGCGTCAATGGTGTGCGAGCTTTTTTCTCGCGGTACCAGCGAGCGAGATTTGCCGACGCTGGTGGTGAGGAACTTACCGGCTTGAACATTGCAGCCATCGGGCCCGCGACCCGTGACGCCATTGTTGAAAGCGGTTACAAGGTTGCGGTCGTACCAGCCGAGTATGTGGCCG
>JBBSHD010000174.1:0-5259 GCA_038253455.1 Terriglobales bacterium
AGTGTTAACACGCCCTAGCATAGCGGTGTCGGTAAGCAGTAGCTAAGGCGTCTTACAAATTGACTCGCTGGGTACGAAGGCCCGGTTATCCGGGCCTTCCCATTTTGCTTTCCTACATCTTGACGGTTGAGCCCTGGCTGGCTACGCACTGCCATCTACCGCTGGGCATTTTCACCCAGGTATCAGTCCAGCGCTCGTGGGTATCGACCGCCTTCCCATTTTCGTCGGTCCCTTTGCCTGTCCAGCTTCCGGTCGCGATCGCGGTGTTTCCGAACACCGTTACCTTTACATCGCTGATCTCGTTGGTCTCCCACTTTGCCCCCTTGATATGGGACACCGTCTCGCCCTTCCCGAAGACCTTTCCATCGCTGGTAGTGTTAATGAATTTCTCCGCCAGCAGGGGAGCGACCATATCGGGATTGCCGGTTTTAGAGCCCTCGACCCACTTTTGTTCGAGTGCGGTGATCGCCTGTGCGACGCCGCCGCCCATCATTTTTTCTTTGGCCGGCGCCGCGATGACCAGCGACATCAATGCCAATACGAGCCACACTGAGGTTTTCTTCATTTAATTCTCCATTCTTTGTTGCAGAGTTGAGTTGGATGATCCCGTTCCGGGATGGATAGGTTCGATGCGATGCTACACGAGTTCGCGGAATCGCAGGAATATATTTGGCGGTGGAGGGTCTTCCCACGATTAACGCAACAACTGGACGACGATCACGTGATATTCGGAAGGTCCGTCGTTGCGCACGCGGTGGGTGCGCGGCTGCTTCGCATCGGCGCTGAACCCCGCTAATCCCGGTTCCATTTTTTCCATTCGTCCCCACGCTTTTCCCAGCGCCTGCGCGGAGGTCACCCCGCCGGAAACCTGAACGAATACGGTATCGAATGCGTGAACGTGAAAGGTAGTGGTTTCGCCGGGCGGAATGCGGACGTCATAGACGCGCACGTACTGGTTCTCGAATTGCCAGTGATGAAATCGCTCGTCGAGGTAACCGGCGGGCAGAGGCGAGGGCGGATGCGCCAGCGGCGCCGCCGGGCCAGCAGTGTTCTTCAGTTCGACCACGATGTTTTCCAGCGGCACGCCCAGGTTGGTGATCGAACGCCGCGCCGGTTCACTCCAGGCGGCCTTGCCGGCGGGCGCGCTCACGTGAGAGGTTGTGCCGTCGGGGCGCGCCGCGGTTATGTCGTTGTCGGTAAGCGGAACCACGACCCGCGCCGGACGGTCGTGCATCGGCAGCGTAGCCGCGGGGGCAATGCGCAAGCGTACTACCCGGACGCGTGCGTCCTCATATTCCACTTTGGCCGCCTGCGGCGCAAGCGTGACCAGGTCCTGGCACCAGGCCGGAAGTGCGGGGCTGAGAATGAGCATCACTACGAAAGTTACGAACCGCATTTAGGCACCATCTTTCATGCCAGGCGCTGAAGTCGCGTCATCATACCTGAAAGGCACAACTTTCGGCTGCCGGCGACGCGACGACTTGCTGCCGGGTTCAATTCCCGGCGCATATTTCCGCGTTGACATCCATGCAGGGAAGCCATACTGTAAGTCCCTGTCGAATCGGCCCGCAACGCGAACTCTTCCTCTTCTGTTTCTCGAAACACTGAATTTGAGCCCCTGCGATCCAGCAAGCAAGTCGCGCTTTGGATCACGAGAAGCGGTCCTCGAATCATTCGCCTTGGGGAATGCCGATCACTGGAGGAGAAAGATCATGATGAAAAAAATTGCAGGATGCCTGGCATTGTTGCTGGTAGCAACGGTGGTGAACATGCCGGTTGCGGTTTCGCAAATGGAACAGGACCAGCCGGTGATTTACACGTACGTCAGCCAGTTTCAGGTGCCGCGGACCCAATGGAAGCAATTTAATGACGACGCGGTCAAGAACTTTGTGCCGGTCGCGGATAAGTTAGTCGCTAACGGCACGATTTTGAATTACTCGACCTTCGATAACATCGTCCACACCCCGGAGGGATACACCAACGGATCGGTGTGGACCTCGACCTCTATCGCCGGCCTTACCAAGGTGCTGGATGAACTGGTCAAGGGTGGTCCACAACCGGCACAGGTGGCATCCACCAGGCACGAAGACCTTTTGCTGCAAAGCCGAATGTATTTGATTGGCAATAACGCCGCCGCGCCGGCCTTCACTCGCGTGGTCTGCCAGAATGCCAGGCCCGATAATCCCGACGCCTACGCCGCGGCAATCAAAAAATACATTTGGCCGTTTGCGACAGAACTGGTGAAGCAAGGCGTCGTCAGCTATGTAGGCGTGGATTCGCAATATGTGAACACAGGAACGCCTTCATTGCGCTGCCTGGTGGTTTCCTATCCCAATGCGGAGAGCCTGGATAAATGGGCCAACGCAGTCAACACCAATTTCAGCAAGATGAGCAAAGCGGATCGTGACGAGTTTTTCGGGGCGACGGTGGCTGACAGCCGCAGGGATTCGCTGGTACGAGTCACGCATTCCGGACATAAATAGGCGTTCGTGGTTTCATTCACCTCTCATCGAGAGGTCTAGAAGCTGCCAGCAATCATCTTCGGTTGAAGACGGTTGCTGGCGGCAATGTTTCAAAACGCACGCGAGGGCCTGAAGCGATTGAAATTGCACAGCAGGCGAACGCCCACCCGATGAGATCTGAACCGGCCATGCCGCGGGATTTTGCCCAGCGCTATACCATTGCATGGTGTAGCCATGACGCCGCAAGCGTGGCTGCTTTTTTCTCGCCCCAGGGATCGCTCAGAATTAACAGCGGCGCTCCGGCAGTCGGGCGTGGTTCCATTACCGAAGTGGTGCAGGGTTTCATGACTTAAGATGATGCCAAAGTCTGGTCGCCTGCCACGCGTCAAATCTACCCCGGCCCACGGCTTTGTTCGAAGAATTCATGATCGATGCGGTTGCGAAGCCGCTGGCTGAAGCCGCCGGGCAATTCAAAGATCTTGCCATCGCCTACCAGGCAAACCACGTTGCGCGCGCCGTCGAGAATTGCGGTGCAGTGTTCGCACACTTCGAAATGCTCCTCTAATATGCGGCGCAGATCCTGATCTAT
Organism: Terriglobales bacterium; assembly: GCA_038253455.1. GTDB lineage: Bacteria > Acidobacteriota > Terriglobia > Terriglobales > Acidobacteriaceae > JBBQWT01. The sequence goes on from JBBSHD010000174.1 coordinate 3,052, forward strand.
ATCGTTTTCGATATAGTTCGAGATCTCTTTCCAGACTGCGGAACAGCTGATTTCGATTGCAGGCACGGTTACCAGGGCCTCACTTTCTTCCAGCTTCCATCTCCACGACTCCAACCGCCATCAATCCCGGGGGCCAGCGCGTCGCGAAGCTGCAGCCGCGCGCGCAGCAGCCGGGACTTGGTGGCTCCTTCGGTGATTCCCAGGGCGGCGGCGGTTTCCACGATACTCATGTTCTGCACATCCCTCAGAACAAATACCTCGCGGTACTTGGGAGCGAGGGACTCGATGGCCCTCTCCAGCGCGTCCCGTACTTGCTTGTGTTCCAGTTCTTCAGAGGGGATGTTGCGCCAATCGGCGAAGTCCCTCGGGATGTAATCGCCTTCCTCGCCGGTTTGTGGCTCATCAAGCGAATCGTAAAGATGGTTCTTGTCTTTACGGATGCGCATGCGCGCTTCGTTCAACGTAATTTGGATGAGCCAGGTGCTGAACTTCGATTCCCGCCGGAAGCCCTTGAGGTGTGCCAAGGCTTTCAGGATGGCTTCCTGGGCGACCTCCTCGGCGTCGCTTTTATTTCGCAGTATTGAATATGCCGTCACAAATACAGCCCGCTCGTAGGGTTGAATCAAACTATAGAAAGCTTCCTTATCGCCTTCGCAGACCTGTTCGATCAGAGCATTTTCAGCATCTGCCGCGGGGTGGGACTGCTGCACATTGGCGTTCACAGATACTCGGGCTCCAGGCTCCAGCCTGTCAGCATGAAACAAACATTATCCATCGTCTCGACGCACCCTGCTGAGCGGCCTGCAGAACCAGCTAAGGATGCGATTCCCAAACGTCACAAAAGTTTCATCGGCCCAGAATATCGACGCAGATGTCATAATATGGCGATTTCCATTCCGAACGCGGGAGCCCCTGGGGATGCCCGCTACGGGAGATTGCCATCGCAAGTAGCCACCGTCGGTTGCACCCGATTAGACTCGCATCTTACAATTCTGTAAAAGCCCAACTGCGGTCCTAGCCAATCAGTTCACTCTCTTTTTCTCTTGAAGGTAGAGGTTGATCCATTCAAAACGCGGCCTCGCCAACAACCGCGGCAGCATGATCACGGAACCAACTAAATGACCCCATCATCGTCTTCTCCCGCACAGTCCATCCCCGATCGCCGTATCAGAGTTGCGATTGCACAGGCCGAGCCGGTCTACATGAATAAGGACGCCAGTCTCAGTAAAGCGCTGGGCCTGGTCCAAACCGCACACCAGAAAAATGTTGAATTAGTGGCCTTCGGCGAAACCTGGCTTCCCGGCTATCCCGCATGGCTGGACGTGTGCCCCGAAGCTGCGTTTTGGAACCACCCGCCCACCAAACAGGTTTTTGCCCGGCTGCGGCAAAATAGCATTGCGGTGCCTGGCCCGGAGTCGGACGCGCTATGCGAAATTGCCGGCGACTTGAAGATTGCGATCGTGATGGGCGTTAACGAGCGGGTGGATTCAGGCCCCGGCAACGGCACCCTGTACAACAGCATCCTGACCTTCACCGCGGAAGGCGAACTGGGAAACCACCACCGCAAGCTGGTGCCTACCTACACCGAGCGCCTGGTCTGGGGAAACGGCGATGGCGGTGGCTTGAATTCGGTGAACTCGCGGGGCGTTCGCATCGGCGGCCTGATCTGTTGGGAACATTGGATGCCGCTTGCCCGCATGGCAATGCACAACGCCGGAGAATGCATTCACGTTGCCCTTTGGCCCACCGTGCACGACCTGCATCAACTGGCAAGCCGCCACTATGCGTTCGAGGGAAGGTGTTTCGTGCTGGCGGTTGGCCTATTAATGCAAAGAGGCGATCTGCCGGCGGAACTCTCACCGGGTACGGGCCCGGTATGGGTGGAACGCGGAGGCAGCGCCATTATTGCGCCCGACACCCGCTACATCGCGGAACCGGTATTCGAGCGCGAAGAACTGATCATCGCCGACCTGGATCTTTCCGAGATCGACCGGGAGGTAATGGCGCTGGACGTTTCCGGCCATTATGCTCGCCCCGATGTGTTTACCTTCGAGACCAGATCAAAAAAATAGCGGGCCGGAAGATTCCGGCCCGTGGTTTTCAAGCCGAGATTTACTGCAACGCTTTATCGAGAAGGGCGGAGATCTTCTCCGATGGAACTTCGCCCGCCGAGTTGTACACCGCATCGCCATTGCTATTTAGAACGAC
>JBBSHD010000175.1:0-5250 GCA_038253455.1 Terriglobales bacterium
GTTGGGGTTTCGCTTTGAGAGGAGGCGATTAGAAATTAGAGCGTGGTATGGAAAAACTCAAGATGGCAGCAATTTTGACTTGAGAGGATACATCAATTATCGGCGGAAACACGCTTTAATTGGTTCTTGTTTCAAGAGCCACTGTGAGCGACATGCTTTCCAGATCCGCCCTTACGGTTCCCGGTACCCGTAGAACCTGCCAATCTTCAATACCTCGTCGCGAATCAGTTGCTGTTCTTCCGCGCGCACCGTGTCCGTCACTGGCCGGGATTGGCCGGCGGGGCCGGCCAGCAGTTCGTAGTTGTAATCCTTGTAGCTGACGCCATCGGCTATGTATAGCGCATGCCCGTTGTGGCTGAGGATGCCGTACACCGGGGCGTAGCTGGATACTTCGAGGTAATTATCGTGCAGATGGGTGGCTGCGGGCGTGCCGGCTTCGCTGAACAGCGATTGCCCGAAGAGGTCGTTGTTCACCAGCGGTCCGTGGCCCAGAAGGTAATAGAGGCTGGGCGTGATGTCGGTGGTAAATGCCAGGGCTTTTTCGTCACTGGAAAATGCGCCGGTGATCCATGCCGGCAGGTGCATGACCAAAGGCACCCGCACGATCTCGGGGAAGATGGTGTAGGCGTGTCCCCAGCGGCCGCCTTCGCCCAGCGAGTCTCCGTGGTCGGCAGTCAATACGACGATGCTGTTGGCGTAGAGCCCGCTCTTCTTCAAATATTGGATGAACGTGCCGAAGCAGCCGTCAATGCGCTTCAATCGCGACGCATAGGGCGCGTTGAACCCGGGATAAGCCTCCCCCGGCGGCGCCGAGCGATTTTCGCGATCGATCACCGAGATGTGAATGTTCTGCGGCTGGGTGTAGGCGAAGATGGGTTTTTCCGGGTCGTTGCGTTCGCTGAGCTTGGTGCTTAGTTCGGTCAGGCTCTGGCAGAAATCGTAAGTCCCGATCGTGGCGTCGGTATCGAGCTCAGTGATCGATGGCGACGGCGCGACCACCACCCGCAGGATGGGGTCTACGGTGATGTAGCTTTGATACTTATCCACGTCCAGCATCTTCTGCAGGGAATTCATGGGGAAGAACGGGGTGATGTATTGTTGGTGCAGGATCATGCCGCCCACCCAGATGGAAGGCTCGGAGAGGCCGGTGCCGCCGTAACGGGTGAAGGCGTTCTGCATCACCAGGCTCTCCTGAGCGAAGCTGCCCATGGCGGGGGTGAAGTTCACCGCGGGGTTGTAGGCGGAAACGTAATCGCGACGCAGGCTGTCCACGACAAAAATGAATATGTTCGGCTTGCGCCGGGTGCTGGCACTGAGTTTGGGAACTAGTTTGATGTCAACGGGATCAATATGCTCCGAGCGAGGGATGTTGGTATTCTGCGCCAGGAAGCCGTAGAACGTGTCCACCCCGGCGCCGCCCTGGATGGGAGTCAGCATATCGTGGGCTACTTTGAAGGACGCGTCGTACCCGGCGTATTCATCGAGGGCGCGTGAGACTTCGGTGGGCATGCCGTTGATGCGCACATCGATGCCGGGTTCAAAACGCAGCAGCGCGGTGTAGAGGATGACCGTGCATCCGGCGATGGCATAGAAGAACAGGTGGGTACGCCGGTTCTTGCCTTGGTAGGCCATCTCGTAAAAACCGGCGAAAGCCACCAACCAGATCCCCAGCGCCACCAGGCGCTGCAGGACGTAGTTCCAATCCATCAGCGCGAAGCGGGCTTCGAGGGCATAGGCAACCACCGCCAGGGCCACTATATAGCCCAGTTTGCCGGTGACTGAATAGAAGCGCGCGAAGCGCATGGGCGTGAACAGGAGGGCGATACCGCTTTCGATGGGGCCCTGCTGTGGCTGATACAGGCGCAGGGCGGTTCCGGCGAAAAGAAAAACCGTGCCGAGCGCCAGCATGAAAGCCACCAGGCTGGCAACATTGCCACCAAAAGAAACCGTGGGAAAGATCAGAAAACGAATTACCAGCCAGATCAGCGCTACCGACAGCCCGGTGGAAAGAATGAAGTCGGTCCGCTTGGGACGCGGCAGCATGGACGCCAGCGACCGGAATGAATGCAGCACCAGGAAGATGCCCATAAAAAAAACCATGTGGGTGAGCAGGCTCCAGCCGAAACCCACCATCCATCCCGCGAAGCTGAAGGTGTTGGTTTTGGAAAACCCGAAACGCACGATGACACCCAGGGCATAAATCGTTGCCACAAAAAGCGCGGCCTGCCATCCGGCGCGAAACGTGCGGTAATCCTCGTCGGTGTCGGACCCTTCCCAGGCGATGAGGTCGCGATGCTCCAGCCAGTCGATCACGCCAATCCACAACATCGGAGTCAGGGAAATCATGCACCACACCAGGCTCATGCTGTCGTTGCGCAGGTTGATCAGCAGGGGGTGGATGACTAGCGCAACCCCGGCCAGAAGATAGACCGCCAGAAACCCGGTTACGGCGGCATTGGTGGCCTTGTTAGGCCGCGATTCGAGCAGGGTAGGCGCCACAATGCCGAGGGCGGCCAGATAAATGAAGGGGTGGTATTTAACGAAGACCGTCAGCCAGAGAAGAAGATCGCCAACGTGGAATTGCTGGTAGGTAAAGGGGATGAACGTGAGAAGGCAGTAACCGGAGGTAAAAAGTACAAAAAAGGCGAACAAGAACCTCGCCAGGAAAAAAACGAGGCGCGGGGTTTTCATTTTTTCTGCGCAGCAATCAACGAAGTCAGCTTGTTGCGATAGCGGGCTTCATTGGGCCGGAGCTCTACCAGGCGGCTGTACTGACGCATCTCTTCGTTGTAATCCTTCTGGTCATCGGCGATGCGAGCCAGTTGGAGGTGGAAATCCACATAGGTGTCAGAGATCTTGGTGCCGCGATTCAGGTACTCCTTGGCCTTATCGTAATTATTTTCTTTGTAATACATCATGCCCATCAAGAGCAGGGCATCGAGATAATTAGGGTTCTTGGCCAGGACCGCCTCGGTGGCTTGTTTGGCTTCGGCAATCTTGTCCTGACGGTACCAGATGCGGGCCTGCCCCAGGCGCAGGTCAGAATAGTTGGGAGCGACGGCGATGCCCTTCTGGTAGAGCTCGAGCGCGCGGTCCGGCTGGCCGGCGTTTTCCAGGTAATGCGCCAGGAAGAAGATGGAATCGCTGTTCGCGGGATCAAGCGCCAGGCAACGCTCGTAGGCGGCGATGATTTCCTTTTCGTGCGAGTCCCCCAATTTTTCGTAGGCATGGGGGAGCGCGGGACATCCCACCAGCGGTGTGGGCGAGTGGTCAATGTATTTTTCCCAATAGTGGGCTTCGTCGTTAGGCTGATTCAGATGACCGTAGGTCTCGGCCAGTTCCTCTAAATAAATGTGATTGTCGGGGTAAGCGCGGTTCAAGCGCAACAGGGGCTTCAGCGCATCCTGATACTTGGCGTCTGAAATATAGCCCTTGGCCTCGACGTTGAGCTTGCTTGACTCCTCGGGCGATAACTTGGTTCCGCCCTTGAAGAAATCAGGCTTCAGGAAAAGGAACGCCAGGAATAGCGCGACGATGAATAAAGGGACGACAATCTTAACGATCTGATCTCTAGAGGGATTGGCCATTATGAATTGAATTCACCTTAGAAGCGGTAGTAAAGAGTTCCTTCGAGGTTATATCGGCGCAAAGCCGAATTTCCATTGATCTGCTGTTCGGTGGCGACCCCGGTGGAGAAGGCCGCTGCCCAGCGGTTCATGAAGACCTTGTCGAAATCAACCGAGAACCTCTGCGAATCAAGAGATTCGACGCCCAGGTTGGTAGTGGCCAGCGCCGGCGATGCGCCGCGGCTGTACTTGAATTGAATGTAGTCGTGATAGCCCTCGGCGCCGAGGAACCTGCGGGCGCTGAGCAGGGTGGTCTTGGAGACGCCGATATCGCTGGGCGTAAGGAATTCGCGTCCAGTGAACAGCCAATTGCTGTAGTACTTGGCCAGGGCGAACGTCCAGATATTGACGCCATCGCTGAATCCCAGGTGACGGTATCCGAACGAACCTTCAAAACTCTTGGGCAGGGTCTGGAAAATGTCGGCTCCCACGCGGTAGCGGGGAAAAAGAATGTTATCGGAGACGCCAACGTTCAAGTAGCCGTAGGTGCCGGGCCGGAAGCTGGGATAGTAATCCATCTCTTCCTGGTAGCTGGTCTTGCCGAAGCGGTTGGCGATGCTGAAGCGGCCGATCACCGAGCCGACATGAGTTCCGCGCCGGACTTGAAACGCGGTAAGGTGCTGGCCGTTGCGCCCGTCGCTGAAAAAATCGTAGGAGTGGTCAACGCTTACTTCCCAGGTGCGTTCCACCTGTTCGAGCGATCGCCGCATGCTGCGCGCGTCTTTATTATTGGGATCGTAGGCCAGCAGGCGGTCGATGGTCTGAATCGCTTCTTTTTCCTGGTGCATATTGCGCAGGGCGCGCGCCTGCACGTACATAAGCTGGGTGTCATCGGGATGGCGCAGCAGGGCCTCGCGGGCGAGCTGTTCGGCGCGCTCGGGATGGTCAGACCAGAGCTCGACATTGATCAGGGCGGGCAGGGCGTCGCTGTGATCGGGGTTCCTGGCCAGCACCCGGCTTAGCTGCTCACGGGATTCGTCATAGCGGCCTTCCCAGGAAAGCACCACGCCGTACAACGTGCGCGCATCGCCGTCGGTGGGACGTTCCGCCAGCCGGTCTTCGAGCAGCTTCAAGGCCTCGCCGCGATATTCCTTGCCCTGGCGTGAAAGATTGCGGGCCTTGGCAACGACGTCGACGTCCTGTTCTTGCATTTTTGGCGCCATTGCCCAGACCATCCCCGGCGCGGTGAAAAGAACCACCACAAGAGACAGTGCACAAGATCTTAGTTTTAACGTCATCGACTTGCTCTCCAAAAGCGGGTTAGCCCTGCGGTGAATGAATTTGAAAATTCGATTGTGTTGAATCCAATGAATATCGAACTAAATTACGGTCGTCAAGAGATTAGCACGGTACCTTTTCCTGACGGCGCCTAATGCGCGAATTCTTTTTGCATCGCGTAATACGCCTTCTCCACATAGGGGTCAAGTTTCACTGAGTCCCATGGCTCCCACGCGTAGAGCCTGGGTTTCGCACCCTGGGCGCCATTCATGGCGGGCAAGCTGGAGGCCACGGTGGCCGAACCCATATCGGCGGCATTAGCGCCGGGCTTGAGGCCGAAGACAGAGATCTCCACCCCATCGGAGGAACTGGTGGTGACGTGAGAATTTCCGTCAAATCCGCTGAA
>JBBSHD010000176.1:0-5242 GCA_038253455.1 Terriglobales bacterium
CAGCAGTATCTCCACCGGGGCCTCTTCCACGCTGACGCGATCGCGGCTGATCTGGGCGGGATACGGAGTGAATTTACCGCTGTTGAAATCGGCCACGCCGGCGTTGTATTGCACGACCAGCGCTCCGCCATCGAAGACATATTGCAGCAGCCGGGGGTTCAGGTCGCGGACATCCTTGCGCGTATCATAAGCGCGAATCCCCAGCACAATGGTGTCAAACCGCGACAAGTTTCCGCCCGCGAGGTCTTGCGGCGTGATCATTGCCACCGGCAACCCGATCTGCTTGAGCACCGCCGGAATATCGTCGCCCGCGCCCATGATGTATCCAATGTTGAGAGGTTTGGCGGGGAGGCGGACGGGCACGGCGGTCACCCGCTGCACCGCCGGCTGGTAGTAATAGAATCCACCAATGTCTTCGCGGCTTACCGTGCTGTAGCCTTCGGCATATTTTTTACCCATGTAAGCAAGGCTGGCGCTGATCTGGTAGCGGCCTTCAAGAATATCTCCCGGCAAAACCTGAAACTTAAAAGCCTGTTCCTGCGATCGCGCGGTCACCGGAACTTCGATTTGCGCCGGCTCAACCCGCCAGCCCGCGGGTACGTCGAGGGTGAGCACGCCACTGGCAGCTCCCGGGTTTCCCGCGGCCACGTCGCCGCGTACCAGGTTATTTTTCACCACAACCCTGACCTCAACCGGCGAGCGCGCGCCGATGGGCGCCACCTGGGTGGCGGGATCGAGCAGCACGGAAAATTCGGGCGCGATGGCAAGAGGCACCAGCGCACTTGGCTTGGCGCCGGCGATGCTGGCGCCGGCCATCATGGCAGTCGCCGCAATGCGCGACGACTGGGCAGTAGCGGGTGCAGTATCGAGCGCGAAATCTGCTTGTCCGATAACCGGAAACGGCAGCAGTGGAAGTGGCGTATAAGCGGAGGCATCGCCGGAGACCGGAGAATCAACGTCATCGATTGCATCCGCCACGGGTGGGGCCCCGCTGATCACGCATTGGTCATGGTCTGCGTCCCGCGCGCGCCGAGGCTTGCGCAGCTCTTCGCTGTTGGCTGCAAGATGGCGCCCGGTCAAATCCCTCACCACCGCCGGATCAACCGAATACACGGTATCGGTCTCCGGATCATGGCGGCGCCAATGTTGCGCGGTGTACGCGGAGCCCGGCGGCACGGTGATCCGAAACTGGCATACGGCTGTGCCCTGCGGCGGCGCCTGGCCCAATGCCTGGCGGATGACCGCGACGTTCCAACTTTGCGGCACTGCGAGTTTCATTCTCTGTGCGGTGATGGCATGGCTGCCACGATTGTGAAGGGTCTCGGTGACCAGCAGGCTCTCGCCGGGAAAGGCCACGCCGAGGCTCGAAACATCGCCAGGACTTCGGCTGCCGCCGGCGTCCGCCGCGGGCGCCTTCTCCGCGGTTACTTCCAGATCGACGTTGAGGGCCGCCGCAATTGCATCCTCGAACTGGCTGGCCTTGGTGGCCAGGTTCAGCAACAATTCATCGCGTGACGCGGGCGAAATTCGAACATCCGTTACCTGCTTTTCCATCTGCCGCACCAGCGCCAGTCCCCGCATTAAAAACGGTGCCGCCGCGGCGGCATCACTGGCAGCCGCGGCTGTGGCTTTCACCACCTGCTCCTGCGCCTGCTCGAGTTCGCCGCGCAGCATCGGAAGCTTCGCCTGCTCCGAGCCCAGGCGGGAGGCCAGGCCGGGCAGGCTGGTATCAATTCCGTCAAAGAAATCATTTTCGTGGACCGCCGCCGCCGAAGCCGCCGCGTTGCCCGCCACCGGCGCAACCGCAATCGCCGACTGGATCAGTTTGTAGCGGCTGTAATGCGGTCCGGGCTGCAACGAGTACGAGCCCGCTCCCTGGGAGAGCTGGTGGTGCAGCCCTGCCATGGCAAACTGCGCGTAGGACATACGTATCGCGGGATCAACTACCCCGGTGTCGAGGCGGACGTTGTAATCTTCGCCCTCGCGCACGTTGTCCGTGTAAAGCTTTTTGACCTGCCAGGGAAGCAGGCCATCGCGAATCTGCTGGGGAAAGCGGCTGCTGTCAGCGGCAGCGCGAAACGCCTCAGGAGTAAGAATGCCCGCAGCCTGGTGATGACCGTGGCCGTCGCGCGATGAGCCTTGAAAGCGGCTGACCATCACGTCGGGCCGGAAGGTTCGGATGACGCGCACCATGTCTTCGAGCGGCAGATCGTGACCGTGCCATTTCGCGAAACTTTCCTGCGGATCTTTGGAAAAACCGAAATCGGCGGCCCGGGTGAAACTTTGCTGCGCGCCATAGTAGCGGTCGGATTCAAGCAACTCGAGGGTCCGCAACACGCCCAGCTCGTCAAAAAGATTGCTGCCAACCTTGTTTTGTCCGCCCTCACCCCGGGTAAGGGTGAGCAGCATGACGGTGGCGCCGCGGCCATGGGATTCAAAGGCCAGCATGCCGCCATCCTCGTCGTCGGGATGGGCGGTGGTATGCAGCAGGCGACCGGTGGTGCGCAATCTCAGCAGCAACTCCGGCAAGCCGGGATGGAGCGGGGCTGCGTGCGAACTAGCCTGGCCGGCATCCGCACTCGGGGGCGCAGGGCTTCCCTGCGCGGGTGATTTTAACGGGACCGAGGCGGTCAACAACGCCAGCAAGCACGACAGGCCGCTGCGCTGCATCGATTGTTTGAAGCCTGCCATGGGAGTGTCAGGTTAGAGTCTAACCGGAGCATCAAGGATTCGGGAACGCCGCCTCACGCTGCCGGCACTTGAAAACCATTCCCGCTCGGGGTCGCGCCATTTAGAGACCTGGCGCATCTTATAAAATGACAGCAGAACGCATTTCAGCGAGGAGTCTATGGAGAAAGCAACGTTTGCAGCCGGATGTTTCTGGGGAGTGGAAGCGGAATTCCGCAAGATCAACGGCGTGAAAGCCACCGCGGTCGGTTATTCAGGGGGCAGCACCAACAACCCGACCTACAAAGATGTTTGTTCGGGCCGCACCGGCCACGCCGAAGCGCTCGAAGTGCAGTATGACCCGGCGCAGGTTTCCTACAACGACCTGCTGAAAGTGTTCTGGGAGAACCACGACCCCACCACGCTGAACCGCCAGGGCCCTGACGCGGGCACGCAGTACCGGTCGGCCATCTTCTTCCATTCGCCGGAGCAGGAAGCGGCCGCCCTCGCTTCCCGCGATCAGCAGCAGCAATCCGGCCGTTACAGCCGGCCGATCGTGACCGAGATCAAGCCCGCTTCGGAGTTTTATCGCGCCGAAGAGTATCACCAGCAATACCTCGAAAAACGTGGCCTGGCCACCTGCAAGATTTAACGGCGACGCGGGACCAACCTGTCATGAAATACAACACTGCCATTGCGCCTGATGTTCGGTGCGCGCGCCGGCCGCGCGGGCGCTGAGGATGCGCCCTGATACCCATGGAAGAATCCTCGCAGCGCTGGTGTTGTTGTGCTGCCTGTGCACGGCGTCCGGCCAGGTGGTTTCCCCGGTGGCCCCGCCGGTGACGCAGCCCAGCCCCAGTGTGGAATTTCGCGCCATGTGGGTGGACGCTGGGGGCCCCGGCCTGCACAACCTCACCGAGATCAATCACCTGCTGGATTTTGCCTCAGCCAATCACTTCAACGCTTTGCTGGTGGAATTGCATCGCAAGGGCAACACCTTTGCCGCGCAATCGATCACGCCGCCGTCGAGCGCGAAGTTCGATGGTCTGGCCGCGTTAATTCCGCTGGCGCACGCCCGCGGCATCGAGGTCCACGCCTGGATCAACGTGCTGCCGGTCTGGTACGGCGCGGACTGGCCCGACAATGCGCACCCGGTGTTTAACCAGCACGGCTTCTACACTTTTGAAGAGGGCCCGACACGGTCCGGCAAGCGCAGCCCTAAGGCCGGTTTCGCAATCGACCGCGGCAACTGGCTGACCATGAACAACCACGGTGAAACCCGTTTCCCCGGCGGCACATTTCTCGATCCCGGTCATCCCGCGGCGGCGCAGTTTGTGGTGACGGTGTGCAAAGACATCCTGCGCTATTACCCGGTGGATGGATTGCATCTGGATTTCATCCGCTATCCCGGAGTGGAAGAAGACATCGCGCGCGGATCCAGCGCGGGATATAACCCGGTGAGCCTGGCGCGCTTCTGGAAGGCGCGGCAAAAGGTCACTCCCAATGCCGGCCCGCTGGCCAACTCCGAAAACGGCCAGAAGACCGCCCAGGAGCAGGCCATGGAAGATTCGCTGGCCCTGGCTGCCGCGCTGGCCATGCCTAGCATGGGAACACTGCCCCAGGGTGGCGCCAAAGCCGCCGACATCCGGCTGCCGCTGCCCGCGGCCAGCAACCAGGAATGGGTGAACTGGCGCATCACCCAGGTGACCCAGTTGGAGCGCCGCATTTATCTCGAGAGTAAGGCCATGAATCCCCGCGTCAAGATCAGCGCGGCGGTCATCACCTGGGGACACCCGCCCACCAGCGAAGCCGACTTTCTCAACTCCAGCGCCATGGAGTGGGTGTTCCAGGACTGGCGAAGCTGGCTGGAACATGGAACGCTCGACATCGTTCTCCCCATGAACTACCTGCCCGAGCACCGGGACATCATGCGCAAGTGGTTTGACGGGTGGATCAGTTGGGAAAAGCAGCACAAGTACGGACGGCAGCTGGTAGTGGGCTTGGGCGCGAACGTAAACACCCCCGCCGAGCTGACGGCCCAGATCAACCGCGTGCGCCTGCCCGAGCAGGGCAACCACGCGGATGGCGTGGCTTTTTTTTCCTACGATAACCTGTTGCACCCGGTGGCGCCGGCGGCCACTGCATCTGCAACCACCGCGGTGGTCACCAACGCCGCCCTGCCGATCACGCCCGCTGCAGACCGGTCATCCGCCGACCCGCCGGAGTCAATGGCTTATCTGGCGAAAGGCTTTGATACCGCACCTTTTGGCCAGCCAGCCAGGATTCCCAAAATGGAGGATCCTGCGATGCATGGGTGGCTGCTGGGTGTGGCCCGCGGCGTTGATGGGAATCCACTCGATGGTGGAGTGGTCGTCCTGGAAGACTCCGGCGCAGCCCGGCGCGCCTTTCGGTCGGTTACCGATGGGAATGGGTATTTTGGGTTTACTTATCTCGTTCCCGGGACTTACCAGCTGCGATTGGAAGCGAGCGCGGGTGGCGTACCGGTCTCTGTGGTGATTGTAGCGGGAAAAGTATCGCGGGTTGAGATCGGGAAGTGAGTGGTCTGGCGGCTACA
>JBBSHD010000177.1:0-5233 GCA_038253455.1 Terriglobales bacterium
AAATGCGCGCGCGCGATATCGGAGACCGAATCAACGTGGCCCAGCACCTTAATATCGGACTCCTTGCCGTCGGCGGCAGAGGTAGCCTGGCCCGGCGTCCAATGTTGGGTCGAATTCTCCAGAAATCCCTTGACCCGGTAGCCCGCATGCGGGTTCTTGTTCATGAACTTGGCCAGCGCCCTGCCTACATCTCCGGTGCCGACGATGAGCACGTTGCAGCCGCTTTGCCCGGCGGCCAGGCGCCGCCGCGAGCGGTCACGCCGCCAGTAGCGCCATAGGGTGAGCAGTATGACGGTCCACGACCCGGTAAGAACCAGCACGATACGTGAGACGGTGCGGTTGCCGGTGAGATAGAACATCCCCGTAAGCAGAAAGCTGGAGGTTATGACCGCCATGAGGATGGTGCGCAGTTCGGCGATGATCGAATGGATTTCGAAGCCGGCGTAGAGCCGCCGGCTGTCGCAAAAGAGAACGACCATAACGGAATAAACCAGCATGAATCCCAGGTGGGCGAGCAAAGTGGTGCCTTTGCCGGCGTTTCCCAGGTCTCGCATGCCGGGAAGATTGAAATTTCCAGGGAAGCGGATCATGAGGGCCAGCATGACGCTGGCGGCGATCAGCAGGGCATCGATCAGCATCAACAGCGGAGCGAGCGGCTGACGGTTCCGGATCCATTTCGAATCACTTTGGATTGCGGATGGAGGGCGGCGATCGCGAGCGGACTGGTTGGACAAATCCAATTTTCTCACCGGGCTGGGCAAAGCCATTTAAATTTCCCCGCCTGGAGCATGCCGACTGTGCGAGTGCTTTATCAAGACTGGCGTGGCCAGCGCGGCCATAAACGCGAACCAGGCGGCGTTGGCGGGAATGTGCATATTGAAATCGACGTAGCTGTGAAACAACAGCCCGGTACAGCCCACCATTGCGGATAGCGGCATCCAGTCAGCGATGCCTGGCCTGGGGGTCCGGCCGTAGGAAACGTTCACTTGTTTTCTGGACCGCAGCAGAGGGTTCCGGCAGATGGCCTCAAGGTAAAAAATGGCAAGCCCGGCGAGGGTAAGCGCCGCACCCAGAATGCCGGTTTCGGCAAGCAGTTCGGCATAGTCATTATGAGCGTGATCCACGGTCAGATCGGTGACAAATCGCTGGTATTGAGGATAGACAGTCTCGAAGTTCCCCAAACCGACGCCGGTAAGGGCATGGTCGCGGAACATTCGCACTGCGTCCAGAGTCATCTGTTTACGGTCGGAATAGCTGACATCCGGGGAGTTAAAGAATTTCGCAAACCTTATTGAAGCAATATCTGGGATCATCCAAACTGCAACCAGGCCCGCGATGGCGACAAAAGCTGCGATCTTGGCGAGGACCAGGGGACGTCTCGAGCGCTGGTCCCGCATTAAGAAAATAACAAGAAAGATGATCGCTTCAAGGATGAGTGACGCCGTCCCGCCCCGCGAACCGGCCATCACCACTGAGCCTAAGCCGAGGAGGAGGGTGAGGCCCGCCATCAGCCGGGGGAGCCAACCCAATTCGAAGTAGAGAACTACCCCGGCAACCATGGGCAGCAGCAGTTCCAGCAGGCCCGCATAGGCGTTGTGATAGACGTAGGGCCCGAAAATGTATCCAGCACGAGGCTTAACCACCCAGAAGATCCTGGTGGGGTCGGACAGATTCTGGATTACCGCGAAAAACGACATGGCAAAGACATAGACCGTGATTCCCACGGCCAAGCCCCGCCACCAACTTCTACGCGCCCCAGAAAACAACGCCCCCCCTACCGCAAAAATAATGAGGTAACTGATGAATTTCACCAACGCTTCGCGCGTGACCGTCACATCGAAAGTCCGGTGGGCAAAGTATTGGACAAAAATCAGCCCCAAGAAAAGCCCAACGGGAATAAAAATCCTGGTGCGGGTCAGAGAGAGCGAACCCCGGACCAATGATCCCAGCAACCACAGCACCAAAACCAGCACGGCCCCGATGGCCAGTGATCCCCACGCCCAAACCTCCACGGCTCCGAAGGCGAGCGGCGCCGCAGCCAGCAGGGCCAGCAGAAGAATGCGGGCTGCCGAAAACCACCGCTCCCCGGCTGGTCCGGCTTCGTCACGGGTGTCGATACCGGTTACATATAGTTGCGGAGAAGCCTGAGTCATCGTTTTGGCGTTCCCGGCCGGGTAATTTTCGCCGGGGAAGGCGCCGGCCATGGTCGGTCGTCGAGCGCAAAGAGGCCGAAATAGTACCCTGCAAGGGGGCGCGGCCCGAATGTTGTGTCGGTTGAGCTCATGACCTTTCCCGGTGACCTAAGCGGACGCAAAAAGCCGAGCCGTGTCAGGTGGCCTGCCCCCCGCTTTCGGCTAGCCATATGATACAACCATCGAGTGAGGGCGTGGTTTTTCGCGGCAGTGAGGAAGCGGAAAATCGCCAACGGGAAGCTTTCCCGGCAAGGTGGTGCTAATGTCTTCTATGGACCTTCTATTGAAATGGAATTACCGCCATTGGAGGGCGGGACGAGCTTGACTGATCACGGCGAAAATTGCGGGCGTTATCCACTCCGGGTGATATCTTGCTGACTCCGCGCGAGTATTCTGTGAAGTCCCCGGCCGGAATGGTCATGCTCCTGTTGGCCGCTGTTCTCATAGCCTTCACGCTTTTTGAGATGGCCCATATCGCGCTCAGCGAACGTTCCCTGAACTCCAAAAGGTTTGAGGAGGTCAAGACCGCGATTCGGCGCGACCCTGCCAACTCCGCACTCGAATACCATCTTGGCGGGATGTACGAAGTGCAGGAAATGAATGACGACGAGGCGGTGGCCCACTTTCGGCGAGCCACCCTGCTCGTGCCCAACAGGGCGGAGTACTGGTCGGCCCTGGCGCGCGAATGCTTTGCCACGGGCGATCGCGTGTGTGCCGACGAAGCATTCAGAAACGTCGATCTGGTGGCGCCCGCCGTGCCGTCTTACCAGTGGCAAATCGCAAACTATTTTCTGATCAACGACAATTCTGAAGAATCTCTGCAGCATTTCAAGCGGTTTCTGGCATTGAGCAGGGATGACCCTACCCCTTGTTTTGACCTGTGCTTGCGGGCGTTTACTCCCGAAGAAATTTGGAGCCATGTGGTGCGCGACCTTGACCGGCCAGAGCTGAAACTGAACTTCATCAGTTTCCTCAGCCGAAATGGCCACACCGATTTCGCCTACAAGCTGTGGAAAGAAGCGGTGGCGAACGGAACCCCCATCGGGTTTCTTTCGGTGCAGGGTTACCTCGAGCAACTCCTGGCTATCAGTGAGGTCGGCAAGGCCGAGGAAGTGTGGCTCACCCTCGAACGGCAGGACAAGATCAAAGGGGACGAGCCCGGCTCGGCCAACCTTATTTATAACGGTGGTTTTGACCTGCCGCATTTAGGCGGGGGATTTGACTGGCGCGACAATACCAAAGGTGATGTTTCGGCTTTCTTTGCTGATACCGGCGCCTACCAGGGACCATTTGCCGCACGCCTGGATTTTAATGGCGGCAATAATAATTCTGAACCGATCAACCATGTGATTCCGGTCGAGCCCAACCGGCAATATCTCCTCAAAGCGGAAGTAAAATCCGAGGACCTTACATCGGACAGCGGGCCCCGGCTGGTTGTGCACGACCCTTACTGCCCGGGGTGCTCGCGCGCGGAAACCGAACGAACGGTGGGAACCACTCCCTGGCATGAAGTCTCCACGCGATATACAACCGGTCCTAAGACGATCGCCGTGATTGTTTCCGTGGTGAGGGTCCGCGGCCGCTCGTTCCCGGCCGATATTCACGGACACCTCTGGCTCGATTCGGTTTCGCTGACCGCAATGGCGCCGGCGCATTAGCCACCGGAATCACTCTACATTCACCGGCCAGGTTTTGAACGGAGGCTCCAGGGGCGTCGCACTCGGAATTCTCCGGTCTTCATTTCCGGTCTTTATTCGCCCGTCATCATTCGCTCAGCCCGTGCGCGGATTTAATCACCTGCTCAAACACCTGGAGATATTCTTGCGCTGATTTTTGCCACGAAAAGGCGGTGATAGCCACGCGATTATGACGGACCTGTGCCAGTGCGACCTCTGGTTTGCCGTGCCAAAGTTCAAGAATGAGCGTGGCTAACGCGCCGGAATCCTGCGGTTCAAACAGATTAAGCTGGAATATTCGGCCAAGCTCCTGATTCGGGGGAATATTGGAAGCAATGATGGCCGTCCCGGCCGCTGCGGCTTCGAGGATTGGCAGGCTGTTGGATTCGTACAGAGAAGGCATTACCAGGTATGCGGCCTTCTGATAAAGGGCCACCAGGTCAAGCGCAGGCACCTTGCCCAGGTAGTGCACGTAGCTCATGGAGTGTTGCTTCACAAAATTCAGGACAGGGGCGGCCTTCGCGGTGCAAGCAGTCCCCGTAAGCACCAGCGGAATCTGCAGGCCGCGGCTGATTTCGATCTTCTGCAACGCGCGCAACAGCGTCATGTGGTTCTTATGACGCCAGTGCTGCGCGGGATAGAGCAGAAAGCGGTCCGGAATTTTGTAGGTCAAAGGTAAAAAACTGGTATCGACGGGTTGAGCGAAATGTTCTAACAGTACGCCATCGCGGATCACCCCAATTCGCTCCGGGCTGATGCTGTCAAAATGGCGCAGGAATTCCTGCCGGATAAATTCGCTGCTGGCCTGGAAGAAAGTAGCGCGGCGCGCGCTGAGGTTGAAGGTAATGCGCCGGCTCAACTTGCGGGCCCAGCCAAAAAATTCAGGGTGCTGGACATGCAGGAGATCATGCATGGAGAGGACCGAAGGTTTCTTGCCATGGAAATATCGCAATACCTGCGAGGGCGTGTACACAAGATCGACATCCCGATCCATCTGCTCACAAATCGGGCGGAAGATCATGTCGTTGGCAAACTCATAAAATCGTTCACTGAATGAGAGCAGCATCAGGCGCGCCAGCTTCAGGCGAAACCAATACTCCCGGTCATTCACAACCACTATTTCAAACCCTTCGCGGCTGCGGAAAGGTTCAAAAGCCTGCTGGTTGCCGGTTCTGCAAAACAACCGGAACGTGTGCCCGCC
This sequence comes from Terriglobales bacterium, assembly GCA_038253455.1. Lineage (GTDB taxonomy): Bacteria > Acidobacteriota > Terriglobia > Terriglobales > Acidobacteriaceae > JBBQWT01. The sequence goes on from JBBSHD010000177.1 coordinate 5,070, forward strand.
GGGCGCACCGGCAAAACCTTCCAGCAGCCCCAGGGTAAAAGTGTTGAGACCTCCGACAAATGAAGGATCGAGATGGAGGCAGTCAATTCCGATCCGCATAGAGGGTCGTTTCTACTTGAGCCAGGCCAAGCTGGCCGCGGCGCCATGTTCCGTTTATTCCGGGG
>JBBSHD010000178.1:0-5233 GCA_038253455.1 Terriglobales bacterium
AGGAAACAAAGGGTTCCTCGGCTTTCGCTCGGAATGACAATTCTTATAAAACGTGTACTTCTTTGAGATCGATGATTTTCGCCGCGATTGCCTGATGGAGGGATTGGATGAAATCGCGCTTACCCTGAAGCACGAGCGGGATATTTCGGCCTACGAACAGCGGGTCTTCGGAGATGCAGATCATGACTTTCGAGCGCTCTCTTAAATCATTTCTTCATCTCCGATGTCCAATTAATCACGACATTAACCGGCGAAGGCGTATTTTCTATGAGTGCGTTGACCAGAATCCGGCCATCGGCTGCAATTGCGTATTGCGGCTTATCATCGGTAATTCCTCCGTTGCGTACGGGCAAAGTGAAGAGTGATTTGGGCGCCCCTACTTTTAGATCATTTCCCTCATTGACGCTGACGCTCATGAGTGAGAGGTTGGGTGCGGTGTAGAACAACTCCTTGCCGTCGCGCCGCCACAGCGCTTCATCTCCACCGTCAGTCGAAACCTGGAGCTTGATTTTTGCATCGGGAAAATCCTGTATATAGATCTCTGGCTTGCCGGAGTAGTCAGATGAATATGCCAGCCACCTGCCGTTGGGAGAGAACGCGGCATGGGTGGTGTTGAAGCGGGATTCTACGAACGGCCTGGCTTTTGCACCCCCATGTAGAGGCAGAACTGATAGGTTGTAGGCGGCCAATGGCTGCCCGGATTTGGAGTTGGTCGTAGTCTCCAACATCAGGTTTTGCCCGTCCGGCGACCAGTCATCCACATACGCGATCTGGTCGACTAATTCCCACAGTTTCTCCTCACCACCGGTACCGTTACTGGCCTTGCGAACAATGTTGATTCCAGAAAATCCCGGATTATTCGAACCCGCATTGAAGGCTACGTACTTGCCGTCCGGCGACCAAACCGCACCACCGGATTGCGGAGAATCGAGCGAAATCCGTGACATGACCCCACGACCCAAGTCCAGAATCCAGACACTGCGGCCTTTGGCGTAGTCTTGATCCAGCGCGACGCGGGATCCATCGGGAGAAAGACTGGGCTCAGAAAATTTTCCCGGCGGTCCCATTGTGGCCAGTTTGTTTCCATTGCGGTCGAACCAGGTAAGCTGTGACAGTTTGGCATGCTCAGCCAGGTAAACAAGTACACCATTGTCTGAGGCTGAAAAAGGCGCATACCGGGTGGGGCCGGAATCCCCTTCAACCTGGACGCCATCCGCGAGGGCAACCGGCTCGGCCGTTGTCTTTAGACTACCTTCGTCAAATGGCTGTGCGAATAGGGTGCGTCCCCGCACGAATAACAGATAGCCACGCACCACCTGTGCGCCGGTGGTGCCCATCAACAATTCGCGCCGCTCGCCCGAGGCTAATGAGCCAATGAACACTTTGTCGACAGCCGTGCCGCCCCGGGCGAAATAAGTGAAATGTTGTCCATCGGGAAGGAAATGCGGCCACCGGTGGCTATCCTCTTCCTTCAGTGTGGTGATTTCGGATGGAGTTCCGCCCGCTGAGGGTACGCGGTACAACGAAGATCGTGTACCCGGGGCAAAGATAATGTCGCCATTCTTACCCCAATCACCTCCGCGTATGTTATCTGAGTCGATCACATCAGTCAGGGTCTGCACCGATCCGTTTGCCAGGTCGATGCGTTTTAGTTTGTTTCCGGCAAAGAAGCCGATGGAGCGGCTGTCCGGTGACCAGAACGGGAACTGGGCGCCTTCGGTTCCGGGGAGATTATGAATATCGGTGCTGCCCATCATGCGAGTGGCCAGCGAACGCACGCCATTGGACGACAGCACCATGCATAACTGGGTCCCATCCGGTGAAATAATCAGCCCAAAACCGATCGTTGATTTCGGGGGTGGCTCAATCTGGAAGCGCACCGTCTGCGGTTTCGCCGTGCTGCCCTGGCCATGCCATAAAGCTGCCAATGCCAATAATCCGAGTGCGGCGCACGCCGCTGGCCACAACCATTTTTCATAACGCGCGATTTTTCCCGCCGATGCCTTCGTGCCAGGTTGAGATCCTTTGATCGCTGACTCAGTCGCCGCAATCGATCGCAGTTGCAGGTTAAGGTCGTGCGCGGTTTGCAGGCGCTCCTCCGGGTCCTTGGCAAGGCATCCAGCCACCAGGTATTCCAGCGCCACGGGACTCATTGGCTGCAGCGCACTGATGGGCTTGGGCTCTGAAGCCAGCACCGAGGCAATTACGCTCGCCGTCGTGCGTCCGGCAAATGCCGCCTTCCCGGTGACCATCTCGTACAGCACCGCGCCAAAAGCGAATATGTCGCTGCGCGCATCCGCCTCCCTTCCTTCCATTTGCTCCGGAGCCATGTATTGAAAGGTGCCGACGATTGTGCCTTCGGCGGTGAGCGGCCCTGAGCGAGTCATGGTGGCCAGTGCGGAATTAGTGGCGCCAAAGGCAGCTTCGGTGGGCTTCGCCAGACCGAAATCCATAAGTTTCGGCCCACTCTTAGTGAGCATGATATTGCCCGGCTTCAAATCACGGTGCACGATGCCGTGCCGGTGGGCCTTATCCAGTGCGTCCGACAGGTCGATTGCAATTTTGAGCGCTTCCGGTATGGGTATGGCGCCATTTTCCAGTCGCTTCTGTAGGGTCTCGCCTTCGAGGTGTTCCAGGACCAGGTAATCCACCCCGTCCTGCTGTCCCACGTCATGCAGTGTGCAAATGTAAGGATGGTTGAGGCTGGAAATAGCCCTGGCCTCGCGCTCGAAGCGCTGGCCTCGCTCTGGATCTGAGGTAGGGCTCGGAGGAAGAACTTTGATGGCGACGGTGCGGCCTAACCGGGTATCAAGCGCCCGGTAAACCTCACCCATGCCGCCTGCGCCAATGGGAGACACAATCTCGTAAGGCCCAAATCTCGTGCCAGCCGCGATAGCCATCGCCCTCCTCAAGTTTGGTGCCCAGTATACCTACTCATGGACCGGCGAAAGCCTTCAGGAAAGCATCCTGGATGCGAAAAATCGCCCCAGTGATTTATCTGGATTCGAGGATTGATGGTTTACGGCGTTACTGTAACCGCAGGTCTTGACGGCGCGCCGACGATGCGCGAAAAACAAATCATTCCACCAATGCCATGCCCCGCGGTGAGAATTTATGCTGACTTGGGAACGTGCATCATGGATTTGAAACGAGGCTCATTGCGAATCGAATCGAGGTCAGAATCCATTTCCGCCCAGGTCCGGTAAAAGGCGCCGTGCCCCAGCACCTTTTCTATGCAGTTGAGCGCTTCATCGGTCTGGCCGAGCAGAGCGTAAACACAACCCACGTTGTATAGAATGCCCATTTCTTCAGGATCGATCGCCAGGGCCCGCCGCGCCCAGGCAAGGCTCCGTTCGCGCTGCCCGAGTTGGCACAGGATGCCCGCTCCCAGGTAAAGCGCGCGGGCGTCGTCAGGGTTCAGTTCGACATGCTTCTCAGCCAGTTGCAGGGCTTTGAGGCGGGTCGCCTCGGCTTCCGCTTTGAAACCCAGGGCGTTATAAACTCCGCATAGAAGGCTGGGAGCCTGGTAGTCATCGGGGTTGGCCACACTGGCCTGTTCGTACAGCCGCGCCGCTTTTTCCAGTTTTCCCTGCAGGAATGAGGTGCGGGCATAGAAATAATAAGCTTCGTACAGCTTGGGATCGAGAGAGATGGCTTTCTCGTATTCTTTCTCGGCCTCGTCAAAATTCTTTCTCAACGACAGAGCCAGGCCGCGGGCGACGTGGGCTTCCGCCAGCTCGGGATCGAGTTCCATAGCCTTGCGGCTGGCCACCTCGGCTTCGTTCAAGTTGTCTTCGCTGGAATCCCAATAGGTGTAGAGCATGGAGCAGCAATCGGCCACGCCGGCGTAGGCGCTTGCGTAATTGGGATCGAGCACGATGGCGCGGGAGAACATCTGCCGCGCGAAATCAAAGCCCTTGAGACGGAACTGGTAGAAATACTGGCGTCCGCGCAGGTAATAATCGTAAGCCTGGGAATTCTCCGTCGGCCTGCGGGAAATGGCTTTCTCTTCCTGCGGGGTGAGCTTGATGCGCAAGGCGGAGCTGATGCTGCGCGCAATCTCGTCCTGCACTTCAAACACGTCTTTCATTTCACGATCAAAACGTTCCGCCCATACCGTATGCCCGGTCCCGGTTTCGACCAGTTGGGTGGTGATGCGCAAGCGGTTGCCGGCGCGGCGGATGCTGCCTTCGAGAATGTAAGCGGCGCCCAGTTGCTGGCCCACCTGGGGAGCGGTCACCGGCTTATCACGGTAGGCCAGCACCGCCGAGCGCGGAAACAAAGTCAGCTCCTTGATTCGCGATAATTCGGTGGTGACATCTTCGGTGATGCCGTCGCGAAAATATTCGTCCTCTTTGGCTGCGCTCAGGTTTTCGAAGTACAGCACGGCCAGCGATTTTTCGTTGGGCTTGGCGGCGGCCATGCGGCCGGAATCGAGGTCGCGCTTCAACTGCTGCAAGTCATTGCGCAAAATGGCAGCACTCTGATGGCGCTGGCGGCGATCTTTTTCCAGGGCCTTATCGATGATGAGGCCCAGGGCCGGCGGCAAATTGGAATTGATGCGGGCCGGGGAGGGCGGCTTGCGATTGAGAATCGATTCGAAAATGATGGCGGAGGTGTTCCCCGCGAACGCCTGGCGTCCGGTGGCCATCTCGTACAGCACCACGCCCAGCGAGGCGATATCGGAGCGGGCGTCGAGATCTTCTCCCCGCGCCTGTTCGGGAGACATGTAAGCGATGGTTCCCACCGCCGATCCCGGGCTGGTAAGTTCTTCTTCCGCCTCCGAGCCTATGGTCCCGCTCATGCCGGCGGCCTCGCCGGCGCGCAGCCGGGATGCCAGCTTGGCCAAACCGAAATCCAGTATCTTGGCCTGCCCGCGCTGGGTGATGAAGAGATTGGCGGGTTTGATATCACGGTGAATGATGCCCTTGGCGTGGGCCGCCTCCAGGGCGTCGGTGACCTGAATGGCAAAATCCAGAAGCTCGCCGCTTTCCACCGGCTGGCCGGTGAGCCGATGTTTCACGGTCTCGCCTTCGAGCAGTTCCATGGCCATGAAGTGCCGGCCCTCATGCTCGCCAATGTCGTAGATGGTGCAGATGTTGGGATGGTTCAATGCAGAAGCCGCGCGAGCCTCACGCCGGAACCTCTCAATGGCGATGGCGTCGCCCGCCATTCCCTCGGGCAAAAATTTCAAGGCCACGAAGCGGCCCAGGCGGGTATCTTCGGCCTTGTA